>NZ_JBSGIW010000066.1:0-46047 GCF_053605265.1 Streptomyces sp. NPDC003943
TCCCCACCCGGGGGTCGCCGGGCCCGCGCCCCGCTTGTTGGGCGGGCCCCGTTTGGCCCGGCCGGCCGGCGCCGGCCCCGGCCGGGCGGGGCGGGGGGCCGGCTCCGGGTCAGGCGTACGAGAGTCCGTACCCCACCGGGTAGAGCACCCGCGTCGGGTCGTCCGCGCTCTGCACGGGCACGGGCAGCCGCCCGCGCGGCACGTCCTGGCCGGCCAGCACCCGTACGGCCGCGCGCAGTTCGACGTCGGTCCAGGAGTAGCCGGCGAGCGCGGCCCGCTGGCCCGTCGTCCGGGCCACGTCGTACGGGTTGCGGAGGGCGATCGTCACCACGGGCACCCCGGTCGCGACGAGCCGGGCCACGAGGGTGCGCTGGGTGCTGGTCGCGGAGACGTTGTACGTGCCGACGACGACCAGGTCCTGACCGGCGGCGGCCGTCACCGCCTCCTCGATCCTCGCGGCGGTCGGGGCGCTCCCGGTGGACAACGCCGTGGCGGAGAAGCCCAGTTCGGTGAGCGCGCCGACGATCGTGGTCGTCGGCGGGCCGGTGGTGCCGGACGGCGAGGCCGGGTCGGCGCCGACGACGAGCACCCTGGGGTGGCTGAGCCGGCTGACCGGCAGGAAGCCGCCCTCGTTGACGAGCAGGGTGGTGGTGGCCCCGGCGATCCGGTCGGCGTGCGCGAGGTGGGCGGCGGTGCCGACCACGCGGTCGACTCCGGCGTCGGTGACGAACGGTTCCCGGAACAGGCCCAGCTTCGCCTTGAGCCGCAGGATCCGCAGGATCGATTCGTCGAGCCGGGCCTCGGTCAGCTCGCCGTTCTTCACGGCGGCGAGCACCGCGTTCCAGGCCACGGCCAGGTCCGGCGGGTTGAGCAGCTGGTCCACGCCCGCCTTGAGCGCGAGGACGGGCACCCGCTCGTCGCCGTACTTCGTCCGCACGCCCTCCATGCTCAGCGAGTCCGTGACCACGACCCCGTCGTAGCCGAGCTCCTCGCGCAGGATCCCGGTGAGGATCGGCCGGGAGAGCGTCGCCGGATCGCCGTTCGGGTCGAGCGCCGGCACCACGATGTGCGCCGTCATGATCGCGTCGATGCCGGCGGCGATCGCCGCGCGGAACGGCGGCGCGTCGAGCTCGGACCACTGCTCGCGGGTGTGGTTGATGACCGGCAGGCCGGTGTGGCTGTCGACGGCCGTGTCGCCGTGCCCCGGGAAGTGCTTGGCGGTCGCCGCGATCCCGGCCTGCTGATAGCCCTTGACCTGGGCGGACACCAGGGCGGCCACCGCCGTCGGGTCGGCGCCGAAGGAGCGGACGCCGATGACCGGGTTGGCCGGGTTGACGTTGACGTCGGCGACCGGGGCGTAGTCCTGCCGGATGCCGATGGCGCCGAGCTCCGCGCCCGCGATCTGCCCCGCCTTGCGGGCGTCGGACAGCGAGCGGCCCGCGCCGAGCGCCATCGCGCCCGGCATCAGCGTGGCGGGCTTGCCGACCCGGGCGACGACGCCGTGCTCCTGGTCGACGGAGATCAGCAGCGGAATCGGGGTGGGCTGCGCGAGACCGGCCTGCTGGATGCCGTTGGAGAGCGCGGCGATCTGGTGCGGGTCGCGGGTGTTGTGCGCCCAGGCGAAGTAGATGATGCCGCCGACGTGGTAGCGCTCGATCAGCTCGGCGGCGGTGCGGACGCCGATGTCCTTGAGGTTGGCGTCGATGTCGGCCTGGTCGGGGGCGGTCGCGGAGTGGCCGTAGACCCGCATGACGAAGAGCTGGCCGACCTTCTCCTCCAGCGACATGCGGGAGAGGACGTCGGCGACCTTGACCTCGTCGGCGTGGGCGACCGGCACGGTCACACCGGTGACGGCGGCGGCCGCGGCCGCCGCCGTCACCGTGAGGACGGTGCGTCTGGAGGGGGTCGGTGCGCGGTGGTGCACTGGTGCTCCTTCCTTGAAGGAAACTTCCAAGGTGCCACCGATAGCCGGAAAGTAACTGCCAGGTCAAGGATCGGCGCAAGAATCGCGGCCCCCGGGCCCGCCGTCACCCGGTCGACGCGACCTCGGGCCACAGCTCCTGGAGCGTGCGCACGGTCTCCGTGATCGCCGGCCGGCGCGCCGCGCCCGTCCGCCACAGCGCCCGCAGCCGCCGCGTCGGGATCGGTTCGAGCCGCAGCGGCACCACCTCGGCCGGCAGCGTCCCGCGCCCGAGCCGCGGCACGAGCGCGATGCCGAGGCCGGCCGCGACCAGCGCGACCTGGGTGTGGTTCTCCTCGGCCTGATGGGCGATCAGCGGCTCGTCACCCGTCGCCCGCAGCGTGCGCATCAGCCAGTCGTGGCACACCGTCCCCGGCGGCTGCGTGATCCACCGCTCCCGCGTCAGCTCCTCCCGGCGCACCGCGGCCCGCTCCGCCAGCGGATGGCCGAGCGGCACGAGGATGTCGCACAGGTCGTCGCCGATCACCGCCTGCTCCACTCCCGGCGGTACGGGCAGCGGCGCGATGTCCCAGTCGTGCGCCACGGCCAGGTCGAGCACGCCCTGCGCCACCAGGTCCACCGACAGATGCGGGTCGACCTCCGTCAGGCGCGCGTCCAGCGACGGGTGGCGGCGGGCCAGGTCCGCGAGCACCCGGGGCATCAGACCGCGCGCCCCGCTCGCGAAACAGCCGATCCGCAGCCGCCCGGCCGGCAGCCCGCGCCGCTCCTCCAGGCGCACCTCCGCCTCCTCCACGAGGGCCAGCAACCGCTGTGCGGTGTCGGCGAGTTGACGGGCCTCGTCGGTGAGCCGGACGCCCCGGCCCTCGCGTTCCAGCAGGGTCGTGCGGGTCTCCCGCTCCAGCTTGGCGATCTGCTGCGAGACGGCGGACGGGGTGTAGCCGAGGGCGGTGGCGGCGGCGCCGACCGTACCGTGCACGGCGACGGCGTGCAGCGCCCGCAGACGTCCGAGATCGAGCACGTTCCCAGCCCCTTTCTGTAGCGGTGCTTCATCCAACCATGAAGGAATCCGTGCTGGTGCTACACAGTCCCGGCGGGCGATCCTCATCCACATGCGCCCCGCTCACATCGCCCTCGCCGCCCTGGTCGCCGCCGTCTGGGGAGTCAACTTCGTCGTCATCTCGATCGGCCTCGACCACTTCCCGCCGCTGCTCTTCTCCGCCCTCCGCTTCCTCGTCGCCGCCCTGCCCGCCGTCTTCTTCGTCGGCCGCCCGAAGGTGGCGTGGAAGTGGATCGTGGGGGTGGGCCTGGCGCTGGGCGTCGCCAAGTTCGGCCTGCTCTTCACCGGCATGAGCCTGGGCGCCCCGGCCGGCCTCTCCTCCCTGGTCCTCCAGGTCCAGGCGGTCTTCACCGCCCTCTTCGCCTTCCTCGCCCTCGGCGAGCGCCCCGGCCGGACCAAGCTGCTCGGCATGGGCGTCGCCCTCGCCGGCATCGCCGTCGCCGCCGTCGACGAGGGCGGATCGGGCTCCATGACCGGCTTCGCGCTCGTCATCGCCGCCGCCGTCTGCTGGGGCGTCTCCAACGTCCTCACCCGCAAGGCCGCCCCGCCCGACCCGCTCAACTTCATGGTCTGGGTCAGCACCGTCCCCGTACTGCCGCTGCTCGGCCTCTCCCTGCTCCTCGAAGGCCCGCGGCGGGACCTCGACGCCCTGCGCGGCCTCGACTGGACCGGCGCCGGCGTCATCGTCTACGTCGCCTGGATCACCACCGTCTTCGGCTTCGGCGCCTGGGGCTGGCTGCTGCGCCGCCACCCGGCCTCGTCCGTCGCCCCGTTCTCCCTCCTGGTCCCCGTCTTCGGCATGTCCTCGGCCGCGCTGTTCCTCGGCGAGCCGGTGAGCCCGCTGCGGTGGTGCGCGGCGGCGCTGCTGGTCGGGGGAGTGGCGCTGACGTCGGTCAATTTCCGGAGGCGGGAGCAGGGCGCAGCCGGTACGGTGCGGTCCGAACCCGTCCGCCTCGCAGTGAACGAGCGTGCATGACCTCCGAGAACCCCGAGACCTTCGAGACCTTCGCGAACATCGCCGTCGACAGCCCCGAACCAGCCCCCGGAACCGTCCTGTTGGCCGGCATCCCCGGCAGCGGCAAGTCCACCGTCGCGGCGGCCCTCGCGGCCCGGTTCGAGCGCTCCGCGCACATCGAGGTCGACCGGCTCCAGGAGCTGATCGTCCGGGGCGGCCACTGGCCGAGCCCGGACGGCGACCCGGAGGCGGACCGCCAGATCTTCCTGCGGGCCCGCAACGCCTGCCTCCTGGCGGGCAGTTTCGTCGCGGCCGGCTTCGTGCCGGTCGTGGACGACGTCGTGGTCCGCCGTTCCCATCTCGACTGGTACCGGTCGCAGATGAAGGCCGGACCGCTCCACGTGGTCTTCCTGGCGCCCGGCCCGGACAAGGCGTGGGAGCGCAACAACGCCCGCCACAAGCGCCTCACGACCAACTGGGCCTTCCTCGACGAGGCGATGCGCGACGAGCTGTCCGGGGAAGGCGTCTGGATCGACAACGCGGAGCAGACGGTCGAGGAGACCGTGGACGCGGTCCTGGCCGCGACGGGTCTGGCCTGAACCGGGAAGCCCGGATCGACGAGAGGGAGCACATGCGGGAGCAGCGGAACGACGGGATCGTGTCCCGGCCGGTCGCCCGGGTCGTCGGCGGCCGCGCCGACGTGCGCGACGACGAGTGGGGCGGGGTCACCGCCGTCATCCGGCTCAACGCCGAGAGCTTCGGCCCGGAGGCCCTCGCCGGGCTCGACGCCTTCTCGCACCTTGAGGTCGTCTACCACTTCGACCGGGTGCCGGAGGAGAAGATCGAGACCGGCGCCCGCCACCCGCGCGGCAACACCGACTGGCCGCTGGTCGGCATCTTCGCCCAGCGCGGCAAGAACCGCCCCAATCGCCTCGGCGTCTCCCGCTGCCGCCTCCTCCGCGTCGACGGCCTCGACGTCCACGTCCAGGGCCTCGACGCCGTCGACGGCACCCCGGTGCTCGACCTCAAGCCGTACCTCGCCGAGTTCGGCCCCCAGGGCCCGACCGAACAGCCGGCCTGGGCCACGGAGATCATGCGCAGCTACTACTGACCGCTGCCGGCCTCCGTGGCCCGGGGCGTCAGCCCACCCGTGTGCGGACGGTCACGGAGTTGTTGACCGGGTTCGGGTCGGCGGTGGTGCTGGTGACCTTCGCCCTGTCGGTGACCGTGGTGCCGGCGGCGGCCCGGACGGTGACGACGATCGTGGTGGCCCGGCTGGTGTTCGCGGCGAGGACGCCGAGCTTGCAGGTCACCGTGTCCGTCGAGCCGGTCGGCGGGACGACGCAGCTGCCCTGGCTCGGGCTCGCGCTGACGAACTCGCCTTCGGCGGGGAGGGTGTCGTCGAAGACGACGTTCTCGGCGGCCGAGGGGCCGTTGTTCCTGACCGTGACGGTGTAGGTGAGGTTGCCGTTCGGGGCGACGGGGTTGGGCGTGGCCCTGAGGGAGATGGCGACGTCGGCGCTGGGGTGGGTGGTGGCGACCGTGTGGAAGTCGCCCGCGTTGAGGAAGCCCACACCGTCGAGGAGGCGGGCACAGGGCGCGGTCTCGCCGGCGGCGCAGACCCGGACGGGTACCGTGCTGGAGGCCGTGGTGCCGTCGCCGAGCTGGCCGAGGCCGTTGGCTCCCCAGCTGCGTACGGTGCCGTCGGTGCGCAGCGCCACGCTGTGTCCGAAGCCGCCCGACACGGTCGCGATTCCGGTCAGGAAGGCGGTGCAAGGGGCGGTCTTGCCGGGCGCGCAGACCTGTGCGGGGGCGTTCTTGTCGACGTCGGTGCCGTCGCCGAGCTGGCCACGGTCGTTGGCTCCCCAGCTGCGGACGGTTCCGTCACTCTTCGCCGCCAGGCTGTGGGCGTAGCCGGCACCGACGGACGTCACCCCGGTGAGCCCGCTGACCTGGACCGGTGTGCTGCTGTCGGTGTTGCTGCCGTTGCCCAGTTGGCCGGCGGAGTTCGCGCCCCAGGCGACGACGGTGCTGTCGGTGCGCCGCGCCAGACTGTGCGTGCCGCCCCCGGCGAGGGCGGTCACGCCGCTCAGGACGCTGCCGCAGGGCGAGGTCGCGCCGGAGGCGCAGACGTACACGGGGACGTTCCTGTTGACGTTGGTGCCGTCCCCGAGCTGGCCGTGGCTGTTCAGGCCCCAGCTGCGGACGGTGCCGTCGGTCATCGCCGCCAGGCTGCTGCTGTCGCCGGCGGCGATCGAGGCCACGTTGAGGATGTCGCTGACGACGACGGGCACGCTGCTGCTGGTGTTGGTCCCGTTGCCCAGCTGGCCGACGCCGTTCGCGCCCCACGCGACGACCGTGCCGTTCGTGCGGAGGGCCAGGGTGTAGTGGAAGCCCGCGGCGACGGCGGAGACCCCGGTCAGGAAGCTGGTGCAGGGCGCGGTCTGTCCTACGGCGCACACCGGCACGGGCGTGGTGCTTCCGGTCGTGGTGCCGTCACCCAGCTCGCCGTAGATGTTGCTTCCCCAGGTCCAGACGCTTCCGTCGGACCGCAGCGCCACGTTGTGCTCGCCGTCGCCGTCGGCGGCGACCACCTGGTCGAAGGGCTTCGGGCACGGCGAGCCGCCGCACACCCCGACCGGCGTGGTGGACAGCTGTGTCGTGGCGCCGTCGCCGAGCTCACCGGCGGTGTTGGCGCCCCAGGCGACGGCGGCGCCGGGCTCGGCGGTCTGCCGGTCGGCGGCGCGTCCGACCGGTGTCCGTGCGGCCTGCGCCCCGGCCGCCGGGGCGAGACCGATCGCCAGCAGCGCCGCCGCGCAGACGGCCGCGAGCCGCTTGCGGACTGATCCGGATCTGCCCGGCGGCAGGGGGCTTCCTCCCATGGTCACCTCTCGGTTCGGGGGCCCTTGATTCGGGGCTTTCGAGAGGAAGCCTTCGGGCGCGCCGCCCGGTCTGCCAGTCGCGCAGGGCAACCGGCTGATCACTCGCCTGGCGCCCGCGTCACCCGCGCGGCGGCGCCGTCGACCCCCGTACCACCAGCTCCGCCGGAACCACCGCCGTACCGCCCGCCGGTGCCGCCTCCGCGCCGAGCGCGAGCCGCCCGGCGCGCGCCCCCGCCTCGTGCAGCGCCAGCCGTACGGTCGTCAGCGCGGGCACCACGTCCACCGAGAACGGCAGGTCGTCGAAGCCCGCCACCGAGACGTCCCCGGGGATGCTCAGGCCCTGTTCGCGCAGCGCCGCGCAGACGCCGAGGGCGACGGTGTCGTTGGCGGCGACGACGGCGGTCAGGTCCGGGGCGCGGCTGAGGAGTTCGACGGTCGCGGTGTGGCCGGAGGCGCGGTCGTACGGGCCGTGGACCGTCGGTCCCTCGGGCACCCCGGCCGCGGCGAGGGCCGCCCGGTGGCCCTCCAGGCGGTGCCGGGTGGTGGTGCGGTCGGCCGGCCCCGCCACGTAACCGATCCGCCGGTGGCCGAGGGCGAGCAGGTGCTCGGTGAGCAGGCGCGCCCCGGTGCGGTTGTCGAAGGCGAGCGTGGCGGCGGCGACGTCGGGTACGGGCGGCCGGCCGCACAGCACCACCCGGGTCCCGGCCTCGGCGAGCCGCGCCAGCTTGGCCGTGACCGCCGCCTGGTGCTCGTCCTCCTCCAGGGAGCCGCCGGTGAGGATGACGGCGGCGGCGCGCTGGCGCTGGAGCAGGGTGAGGTAGGTGAGTTCGCGCTCGGGGGAGCCGCCGGTGTTGCAGACGACCGCGAGCTTCTCGCCCCCGGCCGGTCCCGGGCCGCCGGCGCCCATCGCGCTCTGCGCCGCGCCCGCCATGATCCCGAAGAACGGGTCGGCGATGTCGTTGACCAGGATGCCGACGAGGTCGGAGGTGGCGGCGGCGAGCGAGCTCGCGGGGCCGTTCGGGACGTAGTCCAGCTCGTCGACCGCGTGCATCACCCGCTCGCGGGTGGCGGCGGCGACCGGGTAGTTGCCGTTCAGGACGCGGGAGACGGTCGCGGGGGAGACCCGTGCGCGGGCGGCCACGTCCGCCAGGGTGACGGTCATCGCGTACGTACCTCCGGGGGCCTTGTCGACGGTGATGTCGGCAGGCTAGCGTCACGCCCGACAGAAAGCGCTTTCTATCTTTCCTGGCCTTCGCCTTCCCTGTCTCCGCTGCCTTCCCTGCCTTACGTGTCTTCCTTGCCTTCCCTGGCTCCCCGGCTTCTTCGTACGAGAGGAACACCGCCGTGACCCGCAGGACAGTCCGCATCGCCATGAACGGCGTCACCGGACGCATGGGCTACCGCCAGCACCTCGTCCGCTCGATCCTCGCCCTGCGCGAGCAGGGCGGCCTCGACCTCGGCCACGGCGAGACCCTGTGGCCCGAGCCGGTCCTCGTCGGCCGCCGCGAGCACGCCCTGCGCGCCCTCGCCGAGCGGCACGGCCTGACCGAGTGGTCCACCGACCTCGACGCCGTCCTCGCCGACGACACCATCGACATCTACTTCGACGCCCAGGTCACCTCCGCCCGCGTCGACGCCCTCACCAGGGCCATCGCCGCCGGCAAGCACGTCTACACCGAGAAGCCGACGGCCGGCGACCTGGCCGGCGCCCTCGAACTCGCCCGCCTGGCCGAGGCGAAGGGCATCCGCCACGGCGTCGTCCAGGACAAGCTGTTCCTGCCGGGCCTGCGCAAGCTCAAGCGGCTCGTCGACGGCGGCTTCTTCGGCGAGATCCTGTCCGTGCGCGGGGAGTTCGGCTACTGGGTCTTCGAGGGCGACTGGCAGCAGGCCCAGCGCCCCAGCTGGAACTACCGCGCCGAGGACGGCGGCGGCATCGTCGTCGACATGTTCCCGCACTGGGAGTACGTGCTCCACGAGCTCTTCGGCCGGGTCACCTCCGTCACCGCCACAGTCGCCACCCACATCCCGCGCCGCTGGGACGAGCAGGGCAAGCCCTACGAGGCCACGGCCGACGACGCCGCCTACGGCATCTTCCAGCTGGCGGGCGGAGCCGTCGCGCAGATCAACTCCTCCTGGGCGGTACGGGTCCACCGCGACGAACTCGTCGAGTTCCAGGTCGACGGCACCCACGGCTCCGCCGTCGCCGGCCTGCGCGGCTGCCGCGTCCAGCACCGTTCCGCCACGCCGAAGCCGGTCTGGAACCCGGACCTGCCGCTCGGCGCGGGCCCGTCCTTCCGGGACCAGTGGCAGGAGGTGCCCGACAACGACGAGTTCGACAACGGCTTCAAGGCGCAGTGGGAGCTGTTCCTGCGCCATGTCGTCCTCGGCGAGCCGTACCACTGGGACCTGCTCGCGGGCGCGCGCGGAGTGCAGCTCGCCGAACTCGGGCTCCGGTCGGCGGCCGAGGGCCGCCGGTTCGAGGTCCCGGAGGTGACGCTGTGAGCCCCGACCCCGTGCGGGCGAACCGCGTACCCGTGAGCCCTGAACCTGTAAGCCCCGAATCCGTAAGCACCGAATCCGTAAGCACCGAATCCGTAGGCACCGGACCCATGAGGCCAGAACGCGTGCCCCCCGGACCCGTGGCCCCCGGACCCGTCAGCCCCCTACGCCTGAGCCCCACCGTCATCCGGCTGCCCCAAGTCGGCGGCGAGCTACGGGCGTACGAGCCGCGCGCCGAGCCCCTCGCCCTCGCCGCGACCGGCCCCCTGACCTCCCGTACCGTCTTCTCCGCCGCGCACGTCGTCGCCGACCCGTACGCCGACACCACCCCCGACGGTCCCGCCGCCGTCGACTGGGACGCCACCCTCGCCTTCCGCCGCCACCTGTGGTCGCACGGGCTCGGCGTCGCCGAGGCGATGGACACCGCGCAGCGCGGGATGGGCCTGGACTGGGCGGGTGCCGCCGAGCTGATCCGCCGCTCGGCCGCCGAGGCGAAGGCGGTGGGCGGCCGGATCGCGTGCGGGGTCGGCACCGACCAGCTGACGTCTCCCGCCGACCTGCCGACGATCCGGCGGGCCTACGAGGAGCAGCTCGCCGTCGTCGAGGAGTCGGGCGCCCAGGCGATCCTCATGGCCTCGCGCGCCCTCGCGGCGACGGCGACCGGCCCCGAGGACTACCTGGAGGTGTACGGGCAGCTGCTGCGCCAGGCGGCCGAGCCGGTGATCCTGCACTGGCTGGGCCCGATGTTCGACCCGGCCCTGGAGGGCTACTGGGGTTCGCCGGACCTCGACGTGGCGACGGACGTCTTCCTGGACGTGATCGCGGCCCACCCGGACAAGGTCGACGGCATCAAGGTGTCGCTGCTGGACGCGGGGCGGGAGATCGCGCTGCGGCGCAGGCTGCCCGACGGCGTCCGCTGCTACACGGGCGACGACTTCCACTACCCCGAGCTGATCGAAGGGGACGCCCGCGGTTTCAGCCACGCGCTGCTCGGCATCTTCGATCCGCTGGGCCCGCTGGCGGCGGAGGCGGTGCGGGTCCTCGACACGGGCGACAGGGCCGGCTTCCGCGCGCTCCTCGACCCGACCGTCGAGCTCTCCCGGCACCTCTTCGAGGCCCCGACCCGCTACTACAAGACCGGCGTGGTCCTCCTCGCCTGGCTCGCCGGCCACCAGGACCACTTCGCGATGGTCGGCGGCCTCCACTCCGCCCGCTCCCTCCCGCACCTCGCCCGCGCGTACGAACTCGCCGACGGGCTGGGCCTGTTCCCGGACCCGGCGCTTGCGGCGGCCCGGATGCGTTCCCTGCTCACGGTGTACGGAGTGCCCCGGTGAACCTCGACCGCTTCAGCATCAACCAGATGACCGTCCGCCAGCTCCCGCTGCCCGACCTGGTCGCCCAGTGCGTCCGGCTCGGCATCCCGGGTGTCGGCCTGTGGCGCGAGCCCGTGCGGGAGTACGGGCTCGACGCCGCCGCCGCGCTCGTCCGGGACGCCGGGCTGAGCGTCACCACCCTCTGCCGCGGCGGCTTCTTCACGAGCGAGGGGTGGGAGGCGGAGAACATCGCGGCGATCGACGAGGCCGTCGCCCTCGGCACCGACACCCTCGTCCTCGTCTCCGGCGGCCTCCCGGCCCGCGGCCCGGACGCCCGCGACCTCCCTGGCGCCCGCGACCTGTCCGCCGCCCGCGCCCGCATCGCCGACGCGATCGCCACCCTCGCCCCGTACGCGGCCGAGCGCGGCATCCGCCTCGCCATCGAGCCCCTCCACCCCATGTTCGCCGCCGACCGCTGCGCGGTCTCCACCCTGGACCAGGCCCTGGCCATCGCCGAGCGCTTCCCCGCCGACGAGGTGGGCGTCGTCGTCGACACCTACCACCTCTGGTGGGACGACCGCGCCCCGGCCGCGGTGTCCCGCGCAGGCGCCGCAGGCCGTATCCACTCCTTCCAACTGGCCGACTGGGTCACACCGTTGCCGGCGGGCGTGCTGAACGGCCGGGGGCAACTCGGGTCGGGAGCGATCGACCTGGCCGCGTGGTGCGAGCTGGTGGAGAAGGCGGGCTACACGGGCCCGGTGGAGGTCGAGCTCTTCAACGACGGGCTGTGGGCGCGGGACGGGGTGGAGGTACTGGAGGAGACGGTGGAGGCGTTCCTGGGAGTGTGAGCGGGCTTGGGGGCATGGGGGCTTGGGGGCCTGAGCGCCTGGGGGCGGGGGCGGGGCCGCCCCTCCCTCCCCGGTTTTCCACAGCCCCCGCCCCCGCTGTCCGACCCCTTCGCTACCGTCGCCTCATGTCCAATCCCGCAGTGGTCGAAGGGGTCCTGGAGCGGATCACCTACGCCAACGAGGAGAACGGGTACACGGTCGCCCGCGTCGACACCGGCCGTGGCGCCGGCGAGCTGCTCACCGTCGTCGGGTCGCTGCTCGGTGCCCAGCCGGGGGAGTCCCTGCGCATGGAGGGGCGCTGGGGCTCGCATCCGCAGTACGGGCGGCAGTTCACCGTGGAGAACTACACGACCGTGCTGCCGGCCACCGTCCAGGGCATACGCCGCTATCTGGGCTCGGGCCTGATCAAGGGCATCGGGCCCCGGATCGCCGAGCGGATCGTGGACCACTTCGGCACGGACACCCTCGACGTCATCGAGACCGAGCCGAAGCGGCTCATCGAGGTGCCCGGCCTCGGGCCCAAGCGGACGAAGCTGATCGGCGCGGCCTGGGAGGAGCAGAAGGCGATCAAGGAGGTGATGGTCTTCCTCCAGGGGGTCGGCGTGTCGACCTCCATCGCCGTGCGGATCTACAAGAAGTACGGGGACTCCTCCATCTCCGTCGTGAAGAACCAGCCCTATCGGCTCGCCGCCGACGTCTGGGGCATCGGCTTCCTCACCGCGGACCGGATCGCCCAGGCCGTCGGCATCCCGCACGACAGCCCGGACCGGGTGCGGGCCGGGCTGCAGTACGCGCTGTCGCAGTCGTCGGACCAGGGGCACTGCTTCCTGCCGGAGGAGCGGCTGATCTCGGACGCCGTGAAGCTGCTCCAGGTGGACACGGGCCTGGTCATCGACTGCCTGGGGGACCTCGCCGAGGATCCCGAGGGGGTCGTGCGGGAGAAGGTGCCGGGACCGGAGGGGCTGCCGATCACGGCCGTGTACCTGATCCCGTTCCACCGGGCCGAGCTGTCCCTCGCCGGCCAGGTCCGCCGTCTGCTCACCACCGACGAGGACCGGATGCCCGGCTTCCGGGACGTGGCCTGGGACAAGGCGCTCGCCTGGCTCGCGGACCGTACGGGCGCCTCGCTGGCGCCCGAGCAGGAGGAGGCGGTGCGGCTCGCCCTGACCCGTAAGGTCGCCGTGCTGACCGGCGGACCGGGCTGCGGCAAGTCGTTCACGGTGCGGTCGATCGTGGAGCTGGCCCGCGCCAAGCGGGCCAAGGTGGTGCTCGCCGCGCCCACCGGCCGGGCGGCGAAGCGGCTCGCGGAGCTCACCGGGGCGGAGGCGTCGACCGTGCACCGGCTCCTGGAGCTGAAGCCGGGCGGCGACGCGGCCTATGACCGGGACCGGCCGCTCGACGCCGATCTGGTCGTGGTCGACGAGGCCTCGATGCTGGACCTGCTGCTCGCGAACAAGCTGGTCAAGGCGGTGGCACCGGGTGCCCATCTGCTCCTGGTGGGGGACGTGGACCAGCTGCCGTCGGTCGGCGCCGGCGAGGTGCTCGGCGATCTGCTCGCCCCGGGCAGCCCGGTCCCGGCGGTCCGGCTGACCCGGATCTTCCGGCAGGCGCAGCAGTCCGGGGTGGTCACCAACGCGCACCGGATCAACGCGGGCGTCCCGCCCGTCACCACCGGCCTGCCGGACTTCTTCCTCTTCGCCGAGGAGGAGACCGAGGACGCCGCCCGGGTGGCCGTGGAGGTCGCCGCCCGCCGGATTCCCGCCAAATTCGGCCTCGACCCGCGCCGCGACATCCAGGTCCTCGCCCCCATGCACCGGGGCCCCGCAGGCGCCGGCTCGCTCAACGGGCTGCTCCAGCAGGCGATCA
The DNA here is from genome assembly GCF_053605265.1 of Streptomyces sp. NPDC003943. Taxonomy (NCBI): domain Bacteria; kingdom Bacillati; phylum Actinomycetota; class Actinomycetes; order Kitasatosporales; family Streptomycetaceae; genus Streptomyces; species Streptomyces sp. NPDC003943. The sequence goes on from NZ_JBSGIW010000066.1 coordinate 13,342, forward strand.
CCCCGGCCCGCCCGGACCTGCCCGAGAAGCGTTTCGGCGGCCGGGTCTTCCGGGTCGGCGACAAGGTCACCCAGATCCGCAACAACTACGAGAAGGGCGCCAACGGCGTCTTCAACGGCACCGTGGGCGTCGTCACCTCCCTCGACGCCGTCGAGCAGCGGCTCGTCGTCCGCACGGAGGAGGACGAGGAGGTGCCGTACGACTTCGACGAGCTGGACGAGCTGGCCCATGCCTACGCTGTGACCATCCACCGCTCGCAGGGCAGCGAGTACCCGGCCGTGGTGATTCCGGTCACCACCAGCGCCTGGACGATGCTCCAGCGCAACCTGCTCTACACGGCCGTCACCCGCGCCCGGAAGCTCGTGGTCCTCGTCGGCTCACGCCGCGCGATCGCCCAGGCGGTACGCACGGTTTCGGCCGGGCGCCGCTTTACCTCACTGGCCCATCGGCTCACAGGGGCCACTCTGGTGTGAAAGATCACGGAGGACTACCGGAACCGGGGCGAAGGGGGCAGGATGAGCAGGTTGGCGGCACTGAGTGCCGCCAAATGGCCCAATGGTCGACCCCGAGTGCACTCTCCTGAGCCAAATGGGGGATGGTAGAGACAGTCAGGGCACCTCGAAGAAGAGGCACTACGTCGGTGAGGGATGACGTGAGCGACAACTCTGTAGTACTGCGGTACGCGGACGGTGAATACACCTACCCGGTGGTCGAGAGCACCGTCGGCGACCAGGGCTTCGACATCGGGAAGCTCCGAGCCCAGACCGGGCTGGTCACCCTGGACAGCGGATACGGCAACACCGCCGCCTATAAATCCGCCATCACCTACCTCGATGGTGAGCAGGGCATCCTGCGGTACCGCGGCTACCCCATCGAGCAGCTGGCCGAGCAGTCCACCTTCCTGGAGGTGGCGTACCTGCTGATCAACGGTGAGCTTCCGAAGGCGGACGAGCTCACCACGTTCCAGAACGAGATCACCCAGCACACGCTGGTCCACGAGGACGTCAAGAACTTCTTCCGCGGCTTCCCGCGGGACGCCCACCCGATGGCGATGCTGTCCTCCGTGGTCTCCGCGCTGTCCACCTTCTACCAGGACAGCCACAACCCGTTCGACGAGAAGCAGCGCCACCTCTCCACGATCCGGCTGCTCGCGAAGCTGCCGACGATCGCGGCGTACGCGTACAAGAAGTCGATCGGTCACCCGTTCGTCTACCCGCGTAACGACCTCGGCTACGTCGAGAACTTCCTGCGCATGACCTTCTCGGTGCCGGCCCAGGAGTACGACCTGGACCCGGTCGTGGTCTCGGCGCTCGACAAGCTGCTGATCCTGCACGCGGACCACGAGCAGAACTGCTCGACGTCCACCGTCCGTCTGGTCGGCTCCTCGCAGGCGAACATGTTCGCCTCGATCTCCGCCGGCATCTCGGCCCTGTGGGGCCCGCTGCACGGTGGCGCCAACCAGTCCGTCCTGGAGATGCTCGAGGGCATCCAGGCCAACGGCGGCGACGTCGACTCCTTCATCCGCAAGGTGAAGAACAAGGAGGACGGCGTCCGCCTGATGGGCTTCGGCCACCGGGTGTACAAGTCCTTCGACCCGCGCGCCAAGATCATCAAGGCGGCGGCGCACGACGTCCTGTCGGCCCTCGGCAAGTCCGACGAGCTGCTCGACATCGCGCTCAAGCTGGAGGAGCACGCGCTCTCCGACGACTACTTCGTCTCGCGCAACCTCTACCCGAACGTGGACTTCTACACGGGTCTGATCTACCGCGCGATGGGCTTCCCGACCGAGATGTTCACGGTCCTCTTCGCCCTCGGCCGCCTCCCGGGCTGGATCGCCCAGTGGCACGAGATGATCAAGGAGCCGGGCTCCCGCATCGGCCGCCCGCGCCAGATCTACACCGGCGTCGTCGAGCGCGACTTCGTCCCGGTCGAGGCCCGCTGACCCGAGGCCACCGCCCGGTCGTGAGGCCGGCTGCGCCGTGAAGCGGAAGCGCCCCGCCGTCGATCCCCCCACGGGTCGACGGACGGGGCGCTTCCCATATCCCCGGTGCGGATTCCCCCCACGGGATCCGGGCCGGGCGCCGTGCGGCGCGGTCTGCCGGGGTACGCGTACGGGAGGGCCGCTCAAAGCTCCCCGGTGCACGTGCCCCGGCCGCGCTTGCCTGGGACGTCCCCCAAGACATCCCATGAACGTCCCCCAAGACGTTCTTGGCATCGCCCACTTAGACTCGCGAACGGCCCAGATGGTTACCCCCAAATATCTGTGATCTAGATCTCTTTGTGAAGGTCCTGTGAGTCACGTGTAGGTCAATTCACGAGAACCGGCGCAGCCGCAGGCTGTTCGTGACGACGAACACGGACGAAAAGGCCATCGCGGCGCCGGCGATCATGGGGTTGAGCAGTCCGGCCGCCGCCAGCGGCAGCGCGGCCAGGTTGTAGCCGAAGGCCCAGCCCAGGTTTCCCTTGATCGTCGCGAGGGTCCGCCGGGACAGCCGGATCGCGTCCGCGGCGACCCGCAGGTCCCCGCGCACCAGCGTGAGGTCGCTCGCCTCGATGGCCGCGTCGGTGCCGGTGCCCATCGCCAGGCCCAGATCGGCGGTGGCCAGGGCCGCGGCGTCGTTCACCCCGTCGCCGACCATCGCGACCGTGCGCCCCTCGGCCTGGAGCCGCCTGACCACGTCCACCTTGTCCTGCGGCAGCACCTCGGCGATCACCTCGTCGATGCCGACCTCCGCCGCCACCCGCTCGGCCACCGGCCGGGCGTCCCCGGTGAGCAGCACCGGCCGCAGCCCGAGGCCGCGCAGCCGGGCCACCGCCTCGGCGCTGGTCTCCTTGACCGCGTCGGCGACCGTCAGGGTCCCGCGCGCCCGCCCGTCCCAGGCCACGTGCACGACGCCGGGAGCGGCCTCCCCGGGCACGTCGACGCCCTCGGCCGTGAGCAGCCCGGCGCGTCCGACGAGCACCAGATGTCCGTCGACCGAGCCGCGCACCCCGAGGCCGGGCACGTTCTCGAAGGTCTTCGGTACGGGCAGTTCGCCGACCTTCGCGGCGGCGCCGGCCGCGATGGCCCGGGCCACCGGGTGCTCGGAGGAGTGCTCCAGGGCGCCCGCGAGCCGCAGCAGCTCCGCCTCGTCGGTGCCGCCGGAGCCGTACGCGCCCCCGTACACGTGTACGCCGGTCAGCTCCATCCGGCCGGTGGTGACGGTGCCGGTCTTGTCGAGGACGACGGTGTCGACGCGGCGGGTGGACTCCAGGACCTCGGGGCCCTTGATCAGGATGCCGAGCTGGGCGCCGCGGCCGGTGCCGACCATGAGGGCGGTCGGGGTGGCGAGGCCGAGGGCGCAGGGGCAGGCGATGATCAGGACGGCGACGGCGGCCGTGAAGGCGGCCGTGGTGTCGCTCGTGGTGAGCAGCCAGGTGACGAGGGTGCCGAGCGCGATGAGGATCACGGCGGGCACGAAGACGGCCGAGATCCGGTCGGCGAGCCGCTGCACCTCGGCCTTGCCGTTCTGGGCGTCCTCGACGAGCCTGGCCATGCGGGCCAGCTGGGTGTCGGCGCCGACCCGGGTGGCCTCGACGACGAGGCGGCCGGAGGTGTTGACGCAGCCGCCGGTCACGGCGTCGCCGGGGAGCACGTCGACGGGCACGGACTCGCCGGTGAGCATGGACGCGTCGACGGCGGAGGCGCCCTCGGTGACGGTGCCGTCGGTGGCGATCTTCTCCCCGGGCCGTACGACGAAGCGGTCGCCGACCGCCAGTCCGCCGACCGGGATCCGTACCTCCGTGACCCTGCCGCCGGCCCCGTCGCGCAGGACGGCCACGTCCTTGGCGCCGAGCCGCATCAGGGCGCGCAGGGCGGCGCCGGCCTTCCGCTTGGCGCGGGCCTCCAGATAGCGGCCGAGCAGGATGAAGGTGACGACGCCGGCGGCGACCTCCAGGTAGATGGTGGAGGAGGCGTCGTCGCGGGAGACGGTGAGGTCGAAGGTGTGCTGCATGCCGGGCATGCCGGCGTCGCCGAGGAAGAGCGCCCACAGCGACCAGCCGAAGGCGGCGAGCGTGCCGACCGAGACGAGGGTGTCCATGGTGGCGGCGCCGTGCCTCAGGTTCGTCCAGGTGGCGCGGTGGAAGGGCAGGCCGCCCCAGACGACGACGGGCGCGGCGAGGGTGAGCGAGAGCCACTGCCAGTTGTCGAACTGGAGGGCGGGGACCATCGCGAGCAGGACGACGGGCAGGGCGAGGACGGCGGAGACGGTGAGCCGCTCGCGGAGCGAGGCGAGTTCGGGGTCCTGCTCTTCGGGGGCGGCCGCTTCGGGCTCGGGCTCGGGCTGGGGCGGAGGGGGTTCCTCGGCGGTGTAACCCGTCCTGACCACGGTGGCGATGAGTTCGCCGACCGGGACCTCCGCCGGGTGTTCGACCCGGGCCTTCTCCGTGGCGAAGTTGACGGTGGCCGTCACCCCGTCCATCCGGTTGAGCTTCTTCTCGACGCGGGCCGCGCAGGAGGCGCAGGTCATCCCGCCGATCGTCAGCTCGGTGATCGTGGAGGTCATCAGCGGTTCCAAACGGGAGCAGGGCCGTACGTAGTCACCGTACGGCCCTGCGGAAGTGCTGCGGGAACGTGCCCGCCGGCGGTCAGGCGAGGCCCACGAGCTCGTAGCCGGCCTCGTCGACGGCGGCGCGGACGGCCTCCTCGTCGAGCGGGGCGGCGGAGACGACGGTGACCTTGCCGGTCGCGGCGACGGCCGTGACCGAGGAGACACCGGCGATCTCGGAGATCTCGCTGGACACCGCGCCCTCGCAGTGGCCGCAGGTCATGCCCTTGACCTCGTAGACGGTGGTGAGTTCGGTCTTCGTCTCGGCGGTCATCGGATCTCCTCTTCGAGGCGTTCGGGGTGCGTGGTCCCGCGCGTCGCGGGTCCGTACGCCGTACTACCACCCATTGTACCCCCAGGGGGTATTGACCCGCCCTGTGACCCTCCTCGCGCCGATCCCGTGGACGAGTCGGGCCCTATGGTATTCACCCCATATGTCGCATTCGGGGACCACGCTGATCCTGATCATGACGGTCGCCGTCCTGGCACCGCTGCTCGCCTACGCGGCCGGCCGCCGGCTCCCCGTGCCGCTCGTCATCTTCGAGATCCTGCTCGGCATCGTCATCGGCCCCGACGTCCTCGGCTGGGCGAAGCCCGACGCGCTCGTCGACGGGCTCTCCCAGCTCGGCCTCACCATGCTGATCTTCCTGGCGGGGTACGAGATCGAGTTCGGCAAGGTCCGCGGCGACACCCTGCGCCGCTCGGTGTGGGCCTGGCTGGCCGCCCTGGCGCTCGGCCTCGTCGCCGGCGTGCTGCTCGGCGGCGGCTACGACAAGGGCGTCTTCATCGGGGTCGCCCTCACCAGCACCGCCCTCGGCACCGTCCTGCCCGTGCTGCGCGACGCCGGCGACCTGCACGGGCGCTTCGGCTCGGTGGTCATGGCCTTCGGCGCGGTCGGGGAGTTCGGACCGATCATCGCCATGGCGCTGCTCCTCAGCGGCCGCAAGCCGGCCGAGTCCACCGCGCTGCTCGCCGTCTTCGCCGCGCTGACGGCGGCGGCCGTCTACTGGGCGCTGCGGCCGCGCCCGCCCTGGTTCTCCCGGATCATCGCCCGGACCCTGCACACCAGCGCCCAGTTCGCCGTCCGCTTCGTCTTCCTGCTGCTCGCCCTGATGCTGGGTGCCTCGCAGGCGCTCGGGCTCGACGTGCTGCTCGGCGCGTTCGCCGCCGGGCTCATCACCCGGCTGCTGCTCACCGGGGCCGCGCCGGAGAGCGGGCCGCAGATCCTGGAGAAGGTGGAGGCCGTCGGCTTCGGCTTCCTCGTGCCCGTCTTCTTCGTCGTCACGGGCATCGAGTTCGACCTCGACTCGCTGCTCGGCGGCGGCCGCACGCTGCTGCTCCTGCCGCTGTTCCTGGTGCTGTTCCTCGTCGTGCGGGGCGGGCCGGTGTGGTTCCTGGCGCCGCGCGACCTCGGCGGGCGCGACCGGGGCGCGCTCGTCCTCTACGGCTCCACGGCGCTGCCGCTCGTCGTCGCCATCACCACCATCGGCGTCGACGACAAGGCGCTGACGGCGGGCGAGGCGGCGGCGCTGGTGGGGGCCGGGATGGTGTCGGTGCTCGCGTTCCCGCTGCTCGCGATGCGGCTGCGGGCGGGGGAGGGGGGTCTGGTGCCCGAGCGCGGGGAGGAGCGGGAGCAGGAGCGGGAGCGGGTCACCGGCTCGGAGTCGTGGTGAGTGCCCGGTCCGTCAGGAGCGGGCCGAGGTAGCGCAGCAGGACCGTCTTCAGCTCGGTGATCACCGCCTGCCGCTCCGGGCCCTCGGGTGCGGCGAGGACGAGTGCGAGTCCCGCCTTCACGATGGCGAAGATCATGTCGGAGATCCGGGTGCGCTCGGCGGCCTCGCTCGCGGGCAGGTAGTGGGCCATCAGCTCGCCGACCTGGGCCAGCATCGAGGCGTGCAGGGCGTCGTGTTCCTCGGCGATCCGGCCCGGGATCTCGGAGCCGTGCATGAGCGCGAGGAAGACCGGGTGCTGGCAGTTGAACTCGATCAGCGGGTCCAGGACGGCGTCGACGAGCTGGGGGAGCGGCAGGCCCAGATTCGCGGGAGTGAACGCCTGGCCGTGGGCGGCCCGCATCTCGGCGAGCAGGCGGTCGCCCAGTTCGAGGGCGATCGCCTCCTTGTTCGGGAAGTACTGGTAGAGCGTGCCGGGCGAGACGCTCGCCTCGCGCGCGATCGCGTTGGTGCTCGCCGCCGTGTAGCCCTTCGCGCAGAAGACGTTCGCGGCGGCCTGGAGCAGCTGCGCGATGCGGCGCTCGCCGCGGGCCTGGCGGCGGCGCGGCTTCGTTTCCTCGGGGGTCGTCCCGGGAGTCTCCTCGGACATGGCTGTCCCCAGCTCTCTGAACGCGATTGACAAACACGAGAGGTCGCTCGCATTCTTGAAAAACGCGAGTGATCACTCGTGTTTGCCAGTCTATGGGCAATGGACGGGCACTGGACGACCCCGCACGGTATGCGTGGGGTCACGGTGAAGGGGACACCGCGTCATGGCCGAAGTCAAGAAAGCGCTGCTCACGGAGGGTGGGCCCCGGCCGGTGGGCGACGGGCCGGGCGGCTGGACGAGGTTCGTCACGGCCCGGCCGCGCCTCTCGCTCCTCCTCGCGCTCGTGATCACCGCGCTCGCCGTGTTCGCCGGCAGCGGCGTCGCCGACCGGATGGGCAGCGGCGGCTGGGAGGACCCGGACGCCCAGTCCACGTACGCCCTCAAGGCCCTGGAGCGGGAGTTCCCCGCCTCCCAGCCCAATGTGCTGCTGCTCCTCGACGCCGGCCGGGCCGGGGTCGACTCCCCGGCCGTCGCCGCCGAGGCCCGGCGGCTCGCCGGGCGGCTCGACGCCGAGCCCGGCGTCTCCGGCGTCGGCTCCTACTGGCAGACCGGCTCCCCGGCCCTGCGCTCCAAGGACGGGCACCAGGCCGTCGTAGCCGCCCGGATCGACGGCGACGAGAAGGCCGCCGGCGCGGTCCTGGAGCGCATCGCCCCCGAGTTCCGCGGCACCCACGGACCCGTGCGGGTCTCCGTCGGCGGCCCGCTCGCCGTCCGCCACGAGATGCAGACCCTCATCCAGGAGGACCTGCTGCGGGCCGAGCTGATCGCCCTGCCGCTCACCCTCGTCCTGCTCGTCATGGTCTTCGGCAGCGCCGTCGCCGCCCTGCTGCCGCTCGGCATCGGCGTCGTCGCCATCCTCGGCACCAACGCCGTGCTGCGCGGCCTCACCGAGATCACCGACGTCTCCGTCTTCGCCCTGAACCTCACCACCGCCCTCGGCCTCGGCCTCGCCATCGACTACGCCCTGTTCGTGGTCCGGCGCTACCGCGAGGAACTCGCCGGCGGAGCCGCGCCGGCGACGGCCGTCGCCACCACCCTGCGCACCGCCGGGCGGACCGTGCTCTTCTCCGCCCTGACCGTCGCCGTCTCGCTCGCCGCCATGATGGTCTTCCCGCAGTACTTCCTGCGCTCCTTCGCGTACGCCGGCATCGCCGTCGTCCTGCTGGCCGCCGCGGCCGCCCTGATCCTGCTGCCGGCCGCGCTGCTGCTCCTCGGCGACCGGGTCAACGCGCTCGACCTGCGCCGGCTCTTCCGCCGGAAGGCCGCCCGGGGCGCGGAGAGCGCCGGGGACGGGGCCGGCTGGGGGCGGGTGGCGGCCCTCGTGATGCGGCGCGCGCCCTGGTTCGCCGCCGCCACCGCCACCGGGCTCGTGCTGCTCGGACTGCCCTTCCTCGGCGTCACGTTCGGCACCGCCGACGACCGCCAGCTCCCGGCCACCAGCGAGTCCCGCGTCGTCCAGGACCAGCTCCGCGACGGCTTCCCCGGCAACCCCGGCGGCGCCCTCACCGTGCTCGCCGAGGGCCGGGCCACTCCCGGCCAGTACGCCGACTACCGGGACCGGATCGCCCGGCTCGACGGGGTCGCCCGCGTCGACGGACCGGTGACCTCCCCGGCCGGCGGGCGGGCCCGCGCCTACTTCACGGTCGTCCCCGACGGCGAGAGCGTCGGCGCCGGGGCCCAGCGGGTGGTCGGCGAACTGCGCACCGAGAAGGCCCCGTTCGACACCTCCGTCACCGGCGCCGCCGCCGTCCTCGTCGACTCCAAGCACGCGATAGGCGAGCGGCTGCCCTGGGCGGCCGGCATCATCGCCGTCGTCACCCTCGTCCTGGTCTTCCTGCTCACCGGCAGCGCCCTCATACCGATCCAGGCGGTCGTGCTCAACGCGCTCAGCCTCACCGCCATGTTCGGCGCCGTCGTCTGGGTCTTCCAGGACGGCCACCTCTCCGGACTGCTCGGCTTCACCCCGAGCGGGAACATCGAGACCACCCTGCCCGTCCTGATGTTCTGCGTGGCCTTCGGACTCTCCATGGACTACGGGGTGTTCCTGCTCTCCCGCATCAAGGAGGAGTACGACGCCACCGGCGACCACGAGCACGCCGTCCGCTTCGGACTGCGCCGCACCGGCGGTCTCATCACCGCGGCCGCCGTCATCCTGGCCGTCGTGATGGTCGCGATCGGCACCTCCCGGGTCACCAACACCAAGATGCTCGGCCTCGGGGTCGCCCTCGCCGTCCTCATGGACGCCATGGTGGTGCGCAGCCTGCTCGTCCCGGCCGTCATGAAGCTGACCGGCCGCCTCACCTGGTGGGCCCCCGGGCCGCTGCGCCGCCTCCACGACCGCTTCGGCATCAGCGAGAGCGGCGCCGGCGCCGGCGAGGGCGGCGGAATGCCGGAGGCGCCCAGGCCCGAGGGGGACCGGGCGCCCGAGCCCGTCGGTTAGGGCCTGTCCGGCGGATCGGGGCCGGACAGACCCTAGGGCCTGCGGTTCCCTGGCCGGCTGGCGACCCAGGCGTGGATGGTGTCCGCGTACCAGTAGGGCTTGCCCGACTCGACGTGGTCGGGCGCCGGGAGCAGCCCGTGCTTCCGGTAGGAGCGGACCGTGTCCGGCTGCACCCTGATGTGCGCGGCGATGTCCTTGTACGACCAGAGCCTTCTGTCCGTCATGCGTGGCACCTCTCCTGCGTGTCCGGCGGCCTCGGCGCGGGGGCGCCGTCGGGGGAGTCGCCGGACGTCACTGGTGATCACTGAGCCTGTGCCCGCAGAACGGCCCCTGCCGACAGGAGGAGGGCGGCTGTTGAGCGCCTGTGACGGAAAACCCGCGTAATGGAGATATGTGTGACGAAGAGGGGACGGACGGAACGAAAGTGACGCACCGTCGGCAGGCGGAGCCGGGCGGCATCGGCGGGGCGTCAGTAACCGCAGGAGCGGAGGAAGCGGCGGGTGCGCTCGGCGATCGGGTAGGGCCGGTCCGGGTCGCACGGGTACATGTCCTGCTCGACGATCGCGAACAGGTCGACGTCCAGTGCCCGCGCGGCGGCGAGGACCGGTTCGAGGTCCGGGATCCCGGCCGGCGGCTCGCACATCACCCCGCCGGCCACCGCCGGGCCGAACGGCACCCCGTCGGCGACGACCCGGGCCAGGACCTCCGGGTCGACCTGCTTGAGGTGGAGGTAGCCGATCCGCTCGCCGTAGGTCTCGATCAGCTTGACGCTGTCGCCGCCGCAGTAGGCGTAGTGCCCGGTGTCCAGGCAGAGCGAGACCAGGTCCGGGTCGGTGGCGTCGAGGAAGCGGGTGACGTTCTCCTCGCTGTCGAGATGGGTGTCGGCGTGCGGGTGGACGACGATCCGCAGGCCGTAGCGCTCCCGGACCTCGTGGCCGAGCCGCTCGGTCAGACCGGTCAGATGGCGCCACTGCTCGGCGCCGAGGACGCGGTCCTCCAGGACGGCACCGGTGCGGTCGTCCCGCCAGAAGGAGGGGATCACGACCAGGTGCTCGGCGCCCATCGCCTGGGCCAGGGCCGCGTTCTCGGCCACATGTCCCCAGGTCCGCTCCCACACGTCCTGGCCGTGGTGCAGCCCGGTGAACACGGTCGCGGCCGAGACCCTCAGCCCCCGGTGGGCGGTCTCCTCGGCGAGGACGCCCGGATCGGTGGGCAGATAGCCGTACGGGCCGAGCTCGATCCACGCGTATCCGGCGCCCGCCACCTCGTCGAGGAACCGCTGCCACGGCACCTGCCGGGGGTCGTCCGGGAACCACACCCCCCAGGAGTCGGGGGCGGAACCCACACGGATACGGGACGGCGGCGACGGGTTCGTCGGGTTCGTCATGAATGCCACCTTGGGACGGACCCGGAAAGGCGTCAAGACGTCGTCCGACGGGACGTCCGAATGTCAGGACATGTCGTTGACACCGCCGGGGGCCGTGGATAGACCTGGGGCGTGGGCCCGGGGGGCCGTGGCGAGAGGTGACGTGGCATGGCGGCGGAGCCGTACGACCTGATCACGATGGGCCGGCTCGGCGTGGACCTCTATCCGCTGCGGGTCGGGGTGGAGCTGGCCCGGGCCGAGACCTTCGGGAAGTTCCTCGGCGGCTCGCCGGCCAACGTCGCCGTCGCCGCCGCGCGCCTGGGCCGGCGCGTCGCACTCGTCAGCCGCACCGGCGCCGACCCGTTCGGCACGTACCTGCACCGCGAGCTGCGGGCGTTCGGGGTGGACGACCGCTGGGTGACCGAGGTCGCGGCCTACCCCACGCCGCTCACCTTCTGCGAGATCTTCCCGCCCGACCACTTCCCCCTCCACTTCTACCGCCACCCCAAGGCCCCCGACCTGGAGATCCACCCCGGTGAGCTGGACCTGCCGGCCCTGCGGACCGCGCGCGCCTTCTGGATGACCGGCACCGGCCTGAGCGCCGAGCCCAGCCGCTCCGCCACCCTCGCCGCGCTGCGCGAGCGCGCCGCGCACGCCGGCCCCGCCGCGCTGACCGTCTTCGACCTGGACTGGCGGCCCACCCTCTGGGACGGCGACACGCCCGCCGACGAGGCCCGGCCGCTCTACCGGGAGGCGCTGCGGCACGCCACGGTCGCCGTCGGCAATGCCGAGGAGTGCGAGATCGCGACCGGTGAGCGCGAGCCGCACGCCGCCGCCCGCGCCCTGCTCGCCGCGGGCGTGCGGCTCGCCGTCGTCAAACAGGGCCCCAAGGGCGTGCTCGCCCTCGCCGCCGACGGCACCGGCGCCGAGGTCCCGCCGCTGCCGGTCGACGTCGTCAACGGCCTCGGCGCGGGCGACGCGTTCGGCGGCGCGCTCGTCCACGGCCTGCTCGCCGGCTGGGATCTGGAACGGGTGCTGCGCCACGCCAACGCGGCCGGCGCGATCGTCGCGGGCCGGCTCGCGTGTTCCTCCGCGATGCCGTACGACGCCGAGATCGCCCTCGCGCTGGAGCACGGCACCGGCTCGATCCCCGAGAACCCCGAGAACCCCGACCCCGGTCCCGGGAACTCCGAGAACCCCGGTCCCGAAGACCCCGAGAACCCCGGGAGTCCCGGCGCCGTGGACCCCGAGAACCCCGAGCCCGGGGACCCCGAGATCACCCGGAACTCCCGGCGCGGCCGGTGAGGCCGCCGGACAACGGGTAGGCACAGATCATGGAAGTCACACCGCACCTGCACCTCCCGTCCGGGGCCGCCGCCCGCGGGCCGTACGCCGTCGACATCGAGCCCTCGCTGGCCGGCTGGACGCACAGTTCGCTGCGCGTGCTCGACCTGCCGCCCGGCGGGACCCACGAGTTCGAGGCAGGGAACAGTGAATGGGTGGTGCTTCCGCTGTCCGGGGGCGGTACGGTGCGCGCAGACGGGGAAGTCCTCGAACTCGTGGGGCGCGCGAGCGTGTTCGACGCGGTCTCGGACTTCGCCTATGTGCCCAGGGACGCCCACGCCCAGATCGCCTCCGGTGCGGGAGGCCGCTTCGCTTTGGCAGGAGCGAAGTGCGAGCGACGACTCCCCGCCCGCTACGGCCCCGCGCCGGAGGTTCCCGTGGAGACCCGCGGGAGCGGAAACCGCACCCGCCAGGTGCGGAACTTCGCCGCGGCCGGCGCGTTTCCCTGCGACCGGCTGATCGCCGTCGAGGTGCTCACCCCCGGCGGCAACTGGTCCTCCTATCCGCCGCACAAGCACGACGAGCACCGCCCGGGCGAGGAGTCCGTCCTGGAGGAGATCTACTACTACGAGGTCCAGGGCCCGCACGGCTACGGCTACCAGCGGATCACCCCGTCCCGCCCCGGCGGCGCCGAGCTGCTCGCCGAGGTGCGCACCGGCGACGCCGTCCTCGTCCCCGACGGCTGGCACGGACCGTCGATCGCCCAGCCCGGCCACGACCTCTACTACCTGAACGTCATGGCGGGCCCCGGCGCCGAGCGGGAGTGGCGGATCAGCTTCCACCCCGACCACACGGAGGGATACGCATGAGCGTCCGGCTGACCGTCGCCCAGGCCCTGGTGCGCTTCCTCGCCGCGCAGCACACCGAGCGCGACGGAGTGCGGCGCCGTCTGATCACCGCCACCTGGGGCATCTTCGGCCACGGCAACGTCGCCGGGATCGGCCAGGCGCTCGTCGAGTACGGCGCGCTCATGCCGTACCACCAGGGCCGCAACGAACAGGCCATGGTGCACGCGGCCGTCGGCTACGCCCGCCAGTCCCGCCGGCTCCAGGCGCACGCCGTCACCACCTCCATCGGCCCCGGCGCCACCAACCTCGTCACCGGCGCGGCCCTCGCCACGATCAACCGGATCCCCGTCCTCCTGCTGCCCGGCGACACCTTCGCCACCCGCCCCGCCGACCCCGTCCTCCAGCAGCTCGAAGTGCCGTACGCGGGCGAGGTGTCCGTCAACGACTGCCTGCGCCCGGTGTCGAGGTACTTCGACCGGATCACCCGGCCCGAAGCCCTGATCCCGGCCGCGCTCGCCGCCGTACGGGTGCTCACGGACCCCGCGGACACGGGTGCCGTCACCCTGGCGCTGCCGCAGGACGTGCAGGCGGAGGCGTACGACTGGCCGGAGGAGTTCCTCGCCGAGCGGACCTGGACCGTGCGCCGGCCCCGGCCCGACGCTGCCGAGCTCGACGCGGCCGTGCGGGCGGTGAGGGCGGCCAGGCGGCCGATGGTCGTCGCGGGCGGCGGAGTGAAGCACAGCGCCGCCGAGGACGCCCTGCGCACCCTCGCCGAGCGGGCCGACCTGCCCGTCGCCACCACCCAGGCCGGCAAGGGCGTCCTGCCCTGGGACCACCACTGCGACGTCGGCGGCATCGGCCACACCGGCACCGGCACCGCCAACGCCCTGGCCCGCACCAGCGACCTCGTCATCGGCGTCGGCACCCGCTACACCGACTTCACCACCGCGTCCGGCACCCTCTTCCGCCCCGACACCCGCTTCCTCAACCTCAACGTCACCGGCTTCGACGCCCACAAACAGGCCGCCGCCCTGCCACTGGTCGCCGACGCCAGAGAGGGGCTCACCGCGCTCGCCGACGCGCTGGGGGACCACCGCCAGGACCTGGTCCAGTGGATCTTCTCCAAGCGGGACTGGCAGGAGCGGACCGACGCCGCCTATGCCGCACCCGACCCGCGGGCCCGCCCCACCCAGGTCCAGGTGCTCGGCGCACTCGACACTCTGATCACCGCCGACGACATCCTGATCAACGCGGCCGGCTCGCTCCCCGGCGACCTCCACAAGCTGTGGCGGGCCCGCTCCTCCGACCAGTACCACGTCGAGTACGGCTACTCCTGCATGGGCTACGAGATCCCGGCGGCCGTCGGCGTCGCCCTCGCCGCACCCGGCCGACCCGTCTGGGCGCTCGTCGGCGACGGTACGTATCTGATGAACCCCACCGAAATCGTCACCGCCGTGCAGGAGCGCCTGCCGATCAAGGTGGTCGTCCTGCAGAACCACGGCTACGCGTCGATCGGCGGCCTGTCGGAGGCCGTGGGAGCCGAGCGGTACGGCACCGACTACCGCTTCCGGGACGAGGACGGCGGCTTCACCGGGCCGCCCCTGCCCGTCGACCTCGCCGCCAACGCCGCCTCCCTCGGGATGCGGGTGCTGTGCGCCCGCACCGTACGTGACCTGCGGGAAGCGCTCGCGGACGCGCGCGAGGCGACGGTTCCCACATGTGTCTACGTCGAGACCGAAACGGCAGACAGTGTGTCGGGCGCGCCCCCCGCCCAGGCGTGGTGGGATGTGCCCGTGGCCGAGATTTCGACCCGCCCGTCGGCGGTCAAGGCCCGCGAGGAGTACGACCGGCACGTCACCGCCCGACGCCGCCATCTCTGAAGGAGTAACTCGTCATGACGAAGACCGTCCACCACTGGATCGGTGGCAAGACCGTCGAGGGCACGTCGGGCAACTGGGGCCCGGTCACCGACCCGGCCACCGGCGCCGTCACCACGCAGGTGGCGCTCGCGTCCGTCGAGGAGGTCGACGCGGCCGTCGCCGCCGCCAAGGCCGCCTTCGAGACCTGGGGCACCTCCTCGCTGGCCCAGCGCACCACGATCCTGTTCCGCTTCCGGGCGCTGCTCGACGCCAACCGCGACGCCATCGCCGAGCTGATCGTCGCCGAGCACGGCAAGGTGCACTCGGACGCGCTCGGCGAGGTCGCCCGCGGTCTGGAGATCGTCGACCTGGCCTGCGGCATCACCACCCAGCTCAAGGGCGAGCTGTCCACCCAGGTGTCCAACCGCGTGGACGTGGCCTCGATCCGCCAGCCGGTGGGCGTCGTGGCCGGCATCACCCCGTTCAACTTCCCGGCGATGGTGCCGATGTGGATGTTCCCCATCGCCATCGCCTGCGGCAACACCTTCGTCCTCAAGCCCAGCGAGAAGGACCCGTCGCCGTCCCTGAAGATCGCCGAGCTGCTCGCCGAGGCGGGCCTGCCGGACGGCGTCTTCAACGTCGTGCACGGCGACAAGGTGGCCGTGGACCGGCTCCTGGAGCACCCGGACGTCTCCGCGGTCTCCTTCGTCGGCTCGACCCCGATCGCCCGCTACATCCACACCACCGCCTCCGCCAACGGCAAGCGCGTCCAGGCGCTCGGCGGCGCCAAGAACCACATGCTGGTGCTGCCCGACGCCGACCTGGACGCGGCCGCCGACGCGGCGGTCTCGGCGGCGTACGGCTCGGCCGGCGAGCGCTGCATGGCGATCTCCGCGGTCGTCGCGGTCGGCGCGATCGGCGACGAGCTGGTCCAGAAGATCCGCGAGCGCGCCGAGAAGATCAAGATCGGCCCCGGCAACGACCCGACCTCCGAGATGGGCCCGCTCATCACGGCCGTCCACCGCGACAAGGTCGCCTCCTACGTGCACGGCGCGGCGGACGAGGGCTGCGAGGTCGTCCTCGACGGCACCGGCTACACGGTCGACGGCCACGAGGACGGCCACTGGATCGGCCTGTCCCTCCTGGACCACGTCCCGACCACCGCCAAGGCGTACCAGGACGAGATCTTCGGCCCGGTCCTGTGCGTGCTGCGCGCCGAGACGTACGAGGAGGGCGTGGCCCTCATCAACGCCTCGCCGTTCGGCAACGGCACCGCCATCTTCACCCGCGACGGCGGCGCCGCCCGCCGCTTCCAGCTGGAGATCCAGGCGGGCATGGTCGGCGTGAACGTGCCGATCCCGGTGCCGGTGGGCTACCACTCCTTCGGTGGCTGGAAGGACTCGCTCTTCGGCGACCACCACATCTACGGCAACGACGGCGTCCACTTCTACACCCGCGGCAAGGTCGTCACCACCCGCTGGCCCGACCCGTCCGAGGCCCCGGCGGGCGTGGACCTGGGCTTCCCGCGCAACCACTGACAGCCCACTGACGGGCGGTAATCCGGTGGCCCCCGGGGTGCGTTCCGGCGCACCCTGGGGGCCATGAACGTTCCGCCGAAACACCAGATCAGGGCCGTCCACACCGACACGACGGTGACCGTCTACCAGGCGTACTCCCCGGTCCTCGGCCTCCCGGCCGCCCGCGACGGCCGCTTCCCGGCCGCGTGGAAGCGGGACCGGATGACCTGGATCAAACCCTCCTTCCTGTGGATGGCCTACCGCTGCGGCTGGGGCCTGAAGGAGGGCCAGGAGACCGTCCTCGCCGTCGAGATCACCCGCGAGGGCTTCGAATGGGCCCTGCGGAACGCCTGCCTCTCCCACTACGTGCGCGGTTTCCACCCCGACCGGACCGGCTGGCAGCGGGAGTTGAAGCGCTCACCCGCCCGCGTCCAGTGGGACCCCGAGCGGGACCTGCACCTCCGTGCGCTGCCGCATCGCTCGCTCCAGCTCGGCCTGGCCGGCGAGGCGTCGCGACGGTACGCGGACGAGTGGACGGTCGGGATCCGCGACGTGACGCCGCTGGCCCGCGAGATCCACGGACTCGTACGGGAGGGGCGACTGACGGAGGCGCGGGAGTTGCTGCCCGAGGAGCGGCCGTACCCGGCGGGCGAGGAGCTCCTGGGGCACCTGGTGCCGTGAGGACCGCGTCGTCGCGGCCCCCCCCCGGGCCCCCGGCTCCCGGGCCGCCGGCTTTTCAGCGCCCTGAACAATCAGCCGGCGTCGAACGTCCAGACGCGCATCGCGAAGACCCCTTCGTCCGCCGCGCCCGCCGACCGATAGGTGCGCAGGGCCGGCTCGTTGTCGTTGTCCACGCCGACCCACATGTCGTAGCAGCCGCGCGAGCGTGCCTCCGCCGCCAGGGCCTCCGTCAGGGCCCGGCCGACGCCCCGCCGCCGGTGCGCCTCGTCCACGGACAGCTCGTACAGGCACATCTCCAAGCCCTTGTCGGGGTGGCGCATCTCGATCCCCGACACGAAGCCGGCGGGGGAGCCGTCGGCCGCGTACGCGATCAGCAGCACGTGGCCCGGCGCGGCCAGGAAGTCCGCCGCCCAGTCCTCGCGGGGCGGCGCGTCGTACAGGTGGGCCGCCGCGAGCAGTTCCGCGACCGTCGTCGCCCGCCGGATCTCCACCCGTACCTCCCGTTGCGCATACCGCGGCTGGTGTACGACGACCGTAGCGGCTACGCCCTGAGAAGGCCGCCGACCTCCGCCCCTGGGCAGCCGAGCCCGCCCCGTCCGGCACCTAGGCTCGACCCATGAAGCTGCGACTCCCCAGGAGGGGCCTGCCGCGGTGGGCCGCGGCCGCCGCCGCCCTCGCCGTCCTCGCCGGCACCTGGAGCGCCGTCGCCTCCGACGGACCGGTGCCCGTCCGGCGCGCCGACCGGACGCTCGCCCTCGACGGAGTACGGCTCGACACCTCGTACTTCACCGCCGGAGAGCCCGGCCGCCGGCGCCCCGCCGTCCTCCTCGGGCACGGCTTCGGCGGCTCCAAGGACGACGTCCGCGCCCAGGCCGAGCAACTCGCCCGCGACGGCTACGCCGTCCTCACCTGGTCCGCCCGCGGCTTCGGCGCCTCCACCGGGCAGATCGGCCTCAACGATCCGCAACGCGAGGTCAAGGACGTGCGCGGCCTCGTCGACTGGCTGGCCCGCCGCCCCGAGGTGCTGCTCGACCGGCCGGGCGACCCGCGCGTCGGGATCACCGGAGCCTCGTACGGCGGCGCGGTCGCGCTGCTCGCCGCCGGGTACGACCCGCGCGTGGACGCGATCGCCCCGCAGATCACGTACTGGAACCTCGCCGACGCCCTGTTCCCGAACGGCGTCTTCAAGAAGCTCTGGTCCGGCATCTTCTTCACGACGGGATCCGGGGCCGGCAAGGGCTCCTGCGGGCGGTTCAGCCCCGAGGTGTGCGCCCTCTACCAGCGCGTCGCCGTCTCCGGCCGCCCCGACGCCGCCGCCCGCGCGCTCCTGGCGGCCCGCAGCCCGTCCGCCGTCGGCGCCCGCATCAAGGTGCCCGCGCTGATCGTCCAGGGCCAGGCCGACTCGCTCTTCCCGCTCGGCCAGGCGGACGCCATGGCCCGCACCATCGCCGCCAACGGCGCGCCCGTCGCCGTCGACTGGACGGCCGGCGGTCACGACGGCGGCGACCGCGAGACCGGGCGGATCGAGGCCCGCGTCACCGCCTGGTTCGACCGTCACCTCAAGCGGGACACGTCCGTCGACACCGGGCCCGCCTTCCGCGTCAGCCGTACCGGAGGTGTCGACTCCACCGACGGCCGGGCCACCCTGCGCGGCGCCACCGCCGACCGCTACCCCGGCCTCGCCGCCGGCCCCGTCCACGTCGTCCTGTCGGGCCGCCCGCAGTCCTTCGCCAACCCGGCCGGCGCGAACCCGCCCGCCGTGTCCGCCGTGCCCGGCCTCGGCGGCGGCCTGACCCAGCTGTCCTCGCTCGGCGTGGGCGGTCTCTCCCTCGACTTCCCCGGTCAGTTCGCCGCCTTCGACGCCCGGCCGCAGACCCGCCCGATCCGCGTCACCGGCAGCCCGACCGTCCGGATCCGGGTCACCTCGACCGCGCCCGACGGCTCGGCGGTGCTCTTCGCCAAGGTGTACGACGTGGGGCCGGACGGCCGGCAGCAGGTGCTGCCCGCGCAACTCGTCACGCCGGTACGGGTGGAGCACGCGGCCCTCGGCCAGGAGCTGGCGCTGACCCTGCCGGCCGTGGACCACGAGGTCCCGACCGGCCACCGGCTGCGGCTCGTGCTCGCCGCGACGGACCTCGGCTACGCCTCGCCGGCCGCGCCCGCCACGTACACCGTCTCCGTCGCGAGCCCCCTCACCGTCCCGACCGCCCCGGCCGTGACCGGCCGGGCGGCGGGCCTGCCGTGGTGGGTGTGGGGCCTGCCGCTCGCCGGCGCGCTCGTCGCCGCCGCACTCCTGCTGACCGCCCGGCGCCGCACCGCCGCACCGCCGCCGGACCCGACGCTCGCCGACGTGCCGCTGCAGATCACCGGTCTGACCAAGAAGTACGCGGGCGGCGACAGGTACAGCGTCCGCGACCTCTCCTTCCGCGTCGAACGCGGCCAGGTCCTCGGCCTGCTCGGGCCCAACGGCGCCGGCAAGACCACCACCCTGCGCATGCTCATGGGCCTCATCACCCCCGACCAGGGCGAGATCCGGGTCTTCGGCCACGCGATCCGCCCCGGCGCCCCGGTGCTCTCCCGGGTCGGCGCGTTCGTCGAGGGCGCGGGCTTCCTGCCGCACCTGTCCGGGCGGGAGAACCTGGAGCTGTACTGGCGCGCCACCGGCCGCCCCGCCGAGGACGCCCACCTCGACGAGGCGCTGCGGATCGCCAACCTGGGCGGTGCCCTGGAGCGTTCGGTACGCACCTACTCGCAGGGCATGCGGCAGCGGCTCGCCATCGCCCAGGCCATGCTGGGCCTGCCCGACCTGCTGATCCTCGACGAGCCGACGAACGGGCTCGACCCGCCGCAGATCCGCGAGATGCGTGAGGTGATGATCCGGTACGCGGCCGGCGGCCGCACCGTCATCGTCTCCAGCCACCTCCTCGCCGAGGTCGAACAGTCCTGCACCCACCTGGTGGTCATGGACCGCGGCGGCCTGGTCACGGCCGGCCCGGTCGGCGAGATCACCGGCTCCGGCGACACCCTCCTCGTCACCCTGGACGGCCCGGTGCCGGACGCGGTGGTGGAGAAGCTCGGCGCGGTACGGACGGAGACCGGCCTGCTGGTCCGGCTCGCGGACCGGACCGCCACGCAGCTGATCGGCGAACTGGTCCGGCTCGACGTGCCGGTGACGGGCGTGGGGCCGCACCGGCGCCTGGAGGACGCCTTCCTGACCCTGATCGGAGGAGAGACCGCATGACCGCCCCGGGCTACGCACCTCGCCGCACCCTGCGGTTCCGAGTGGAGGCGGTGCGCCAACTCGGCCGGCGCCGCACCCTCGTGATGGGCCTGATCCTGGCCGCCCTGCCGTTCGTCCTCATCGCCGCCTTCGCGATCGGCGGCGGCCCGGACGGCGCCGGCAACGGCCGCATCACCCTGATGGACACCGCCACCGCCTCCGGCGCCAACTTCGCGGCGACCTGCCTCTTCGTCTCCGCCGGCTTCCTCCTCGTCATCCCGGTCGCCCTGTTCTGCGGCGACACCGTCGCCGCCGAGGCCGGCTGGTCCTCCCTGCGCTATCTGCTCGCCGCGCCCGTGCCCCGGGCCCGCCTGCTGTGGTCCAAACTCGCCGTCGCCCTCGCCTTCAGCGCCGCCGCGATGCTCCTGCTCCCGCTGGTCGCCCTGGCCGCCGGCACCGTCGCCTACGGCTGGGGCCCGCTCGCCCTCCCCACCGGCGGCGCCCTCCCCGCCTCCACCGCCCTGCTCCGCCTCGCCCTCGTCGTCGCCTACCTCTTCGTCTCCCAACTCGTCACCGCCGCCCTCGCCTTCTGGCTCTCCACCCGCACCGACGCCCCCCTCGGCGCGGTCGGCGGCGCCGTCGGCCTCACCATCCTCGGCAACGTCCTCGACGCCGTCACCGCGCTCGGCGACTGGCGCGCCTTCCTGCCGGCGCACTGGCAGTTCGCGTGGATCGACGCGCTGCAGCCGCAGCTGGAGTGGGCGGGAATGGCGAAGGGGGCGGCGGTGTCGGTCACGTACTCCTTGATCTTTTTCGCGCTGGCGTTCCGGGGGTTCGGGAGGAAGGACATCGTCTCCTGAGGACCTTCACGACTTGACGAACTCGTGCGCGAGTCGGTTGCGGCGCGTCCATGAGGATTTCGTCGAGCGACTCGACGTTATGTCCCCTTGTCGATAATTCCACCTCTCTGACCTGCGTTTTCGACGGTGAGGGTGACGTTGTGCTCACGGAGGGTTGTAAGGGTGGTCACTGCACCTTTTTGCCGCATATTAAAACCGCGAGTCCGGTTTGTTTTGGAAAATCACCCCGTCACGAAGCCCTCACCGCGAGTAGCGTTCCCGGCCGATCGCGCAGACTCTGCGCTCATTCGAACAGCTCGAACAGGCTGGGGGGTCCATGGGGTGGGAAAGGCGTCGCCACAGAGCGGCGTACGGAGCCGTCATCGCGACGATGACGGTCATGATCGCGGGAGGCGCGGCGGTCCTGCCGGCCACCGCGCAACAGGCGCAGACCGCCGCTCTGGAGAACGCTGTCGCCGAGGCCGCCCAGGCCGGCGAGGCGCCCAGCGAGGCACTGGCCCAGGCCGCCGCCAAGAAGAGCGGCCACGCCGTGGAGGTCACCGGCCTCCGGCACGAGCGGCGTGACGTCTTCGCCAACGCCGACGGCTCGTTCACGTCCCGCGAGTACGTGCAGCCGGTGCGCACGCAGCGCGGCAACGGCTGGGTGCCGGTCGACGCGACGCTCGTCGCCAACGGCGACGGCACCTGGTCGCCGAAGGCCGCGACCGTGGACGTGGAGTTCTCCGACGGCGGCAAGGGGCCGTTCGCCCGGATGAACCGGGTCGGCCGCGAGTACGCCCTGACCTGGCCCGGCGGCACCCTGCCGAAGCCGACCGTGGCGGGCGACACCGCCACCTACGCCGAGGTGCTGCCCGGCGTCGACCTCGCCGTCCGCGCCGACGTCGAGGGCTTCTCCCACTACTTTGTCGTCAAGACGGCCGAGGCGGCCGCCAACCCGGCGCTCGACACGCTCGAACTCGGCCTCTCCACCAAGGGACTGAAGGTCACGGAGACCGCGGACGGCGCGGTCAAGGCCGTCGACTCCGCCGTCGGCGGCACCGTCTTCGAGTCGGGCCGCGCCGCCATGTGGGACTCGGCCGCGGCCGCCTCCCAAGGCGCCCTCGCCGCGGACCCGACGAAGGGCGTCAAGGCCGTCAAGCCCGCCCTCGACCCCGCCGACGGCGGCCGCAAGGCCAAGGTCGGCCTCGATGTCTCCAAGGGCAAGCTGACCCTCAAGCCCGACCTCACGCTGCTCCGCGGCAAGGCCACGGGCTACCCGGTCGTCATCGACCCGACCCCGCGCACCACCGGCACCACCGCCTGGACGTCGGTGATGTCGGGCATGCCGACCGAGCAGGACTGGAAGTACTCCGGCGACGCGGGCGTGGGCCGCTGCCCGTCCGACCTGACCCCCGCCTCGTGCTCGGGGATCGGCGTGCGGCGGCTGATGTTCAGCTTCCCGATGAGCTTCTACAAGGGCAAGCAGATCCTCAGCAGCACCTTCTCCGCGCGGCTCGCGAAGAACTACTGGAACGACAACAGCGCCGAGCCGCTCGACCTCTACCGGCTCGGCGGCGCGAACTACACGATCACCTCGGCCAGCAACTGGTCCAACACCTCGGCCGACTGGACCGACTACCTGCTGACCGTCGACAAGTCGATCACCCCGACCTCCTGCTCCAGCCAGGCCAACCTGCACTTCAGCAACGGTGAGCTGCTCACCGACACGCAGGCCGCCGCGACCGGCGGCTGGACCACCATGTCCCTCGGCCTGCGCGCCAAGGACGAGACGGCGTACTCGGGCTGGAAGCGCATCTGCGGCAACGCCTACCTGTCGATCACGTACAACACCCCGCCGTTGCAGGTATCGAACGCGCTGATGGCCTCGAACCCCGGCGGCAAGTGCGTGACGGACCCGGCCAAGGCCCCGTACATCGATGTCCTGCCCCAGCTCAGCGGCGAGGCCCGGGACCCCGACCAGACGTCGACCTCCAGCGACCCGGTGAAGATGCAGTACCAGGTCTTCTACCGTGACGGCGGCGGCACCGAGCGGAACTACTTGGCCGAGACCGGCTACAAGTCGCCGAACGCGGGCACCCTGTTCACCCACCAGGTGACCTCGCCGCCGGCGGTCACCGGCATCGGGATGTACTCCGCGAGCCGGAAGACGGTGTTCCAGCGCAATACGCCGGACACCGGCGTCAACACCGCCGAGATCCCGTTCGACATGGGGAACAAGACGGTCCTCGTCGGTGACTGGAACGGCGACGGCGTCGACACGCTCGGCACCTTCGACCCGGCAACCCGTCTGTTCTCGCTGCGGGACAACAACGCCGGCCCGGACAACGTCAAGCTCTACTTCGGAAGCCCCGGTGACCTGCCGGTCGTCGGCGACTGGAACGGCGACGGCAAGGACACCATCGGTGTGTGGCGCCCGGGCAACCACACCTTCTACCTGAACAACGAGCACACCAACAACATCACCGACATCCAGTTCGTGTACGGCAACGACGGCATGATCCCGCTCGTCGGCGACTGGAACGGTGACGGTGTCGACACCATCGGCATGTACTACGGGCCGAACATCACGTTCTACCTGCGCGACTACAACAGCAAGGGTGGCAACCAGCACGAGTTCCGGTACGGCAGCGTCGGCGACCAGCCGGTCGTCGGCGACTGGGACGGGAACAGGACCGACACCATCGGTGTGTGGCGCGAGAGCAACCACTACTACTACCTGAACAACCAGAACACCGACAGCTACGCGGACCTCTCCTTCGTGTACGGCGACACCGGCATGGTCGCGCTCTCCGGCACCTGGACGCCCGGCATCCCAGCCAACAGTCTGATCTCCTGGCAGGCCCGCGCCTTCGACGGCGACGCCTGGGGCCCGTGGAGCTCGGCGAACGGCGCGGGGCGCTGCTACGTCCAGCGTGACTCGACCACGCCCGCCGCGCCGGTCGTGACGGCCGACCCGTACAAGGCCGACAACGAGTGGCGCGACGGCATCGGCACGCCGGGCACCTTCACCTTCGACGCCGTCGACACGGACGTGACCGGGTACCGGTACACCTTCGACGACGAGACGACCAAGACCGTCGCCACCACGTCCGGCAATCCGGTCAACGTGACGTGGACTCCGACCACCTCGGGGCGCCACACGGTGGAGGTCGTGGCCTACGACGCCGCCGGGAAGTCGAGCGCGCTGGCGCGCCACAGCTTCCTGGTCGCCAGCGGGCGGATCGCCCAGTGGAACCTCGGCGACGCCGCGGGCAGCACCGACGCGCTCGACGAGATGGGCAACTACCCGGCCTACCCCGGCACCGGAGTGACCTTCGAGACGCCCGGCAAGGGCGGTCAGGCCGACCTGGTCGCGCACCTCGACGGTACGGCCGAGGCCTACCTGACGACGGCCGACCCGGGCGCCCCGACCGAGGTCAACTCCGTCGTCGACACCCTGTCGAGCTTCTCGGTGAGCGCGTGGGTCAAGCCCGCGGCCCTCGACCGTGACATGGCGGTCGTGAGTCAGGACGGCACCGACGAGGCCGGCTTCGTGCTCGGCTACGACGCGACCGCGAAGTCCTGGAGCTTCGGCACGCCCGACGCGGACGGCGGCGCGACGACCCGCTACGCCGCCAAGATCCCCACCGACCCCACCACCGCGGTGGGCAAGTGGGCCCACCTGACGGGTGTGTTCGACGCCAAGGCGACGGGCGGACCGCAGCTGCGGCTGTACGTCGACGACGGCGACCCGGCCACCCCCACCGGCACGGCCACGGCCGCGCGGCTCACGACCTGGGACGCCGGCCGGAACTTCCAGATCGGCCGGGCGATCGGCCAGGGCGTGTACGGCGCCAACCTCGCGGGTGACCTGTCGCAGGTCCGGGTCTACAACCGGCCCGTGACGACGACCGAGATCGCCGCGTTCCAGACCGTCGCGCCCGCCCGCAAGGCGTACTGGAACTTCGAGTCCGCCAACACCGACGGCACGCTGCCGAACATCGAGACCACGGGCACCCCGCTCTCCCTGTTCGAGGCGACGCTCTACCACCGGGCCGGCGTGCGGGACCCCGCCGCGCTCTCCGGCGACGGCCACGCGGTCCTCGACGGCGTCAACGACTACGCGTACACCAGTGCGCCGGTCGTCGGCGGCGACAAGAGCTTCACCGTGGCGGCGCGAGTGCGGCTGACCAACGTCTCGTCGACCACCTCGCAGACCGTGCTCTCCCTGCCCGGGACCAACGCCGACAGGGTCGCCGTCCGCTACGACGGCGCCACCCAGCGGTGGAAGCTCGTGCTGACCGAGAGCGACAGCGCCACGGCCAAGGCCACCGAGCTGACCGACTACGACACGCTGCCGTCCGCGGACGGCGCCGGCAGCCACCTCGCGGTCGTGTACGACGCGGTCGCCCGTGAGCTGCGGCTCTACGTCGACGGCGGCGAGCCGGTCACGGCCAAGCTCGAGAACGGCGCCGCGTGGGTCTCCACCGGCGGCCTCCAGGTGGGCCGTTCCCTGAAGGCCGGCCAGTACCTGTCCGGTGCCGTGGACGAGGTGCGCGCCTACGCGGGCGCCCTCACCCCGACCGCCGTCTCCATGGTGGAGAACCAGGCGCCGAACCCGAACCTGTAAGCCACGCTGCCCGGCCGGGCGGTCTCCCTCGCGGAGCCGCCCGGCCGGGCCTTCTTCTCTCGTCAACCGTTGCAATCCACCCCGGAGTTCTCATGCCTCCACGCGGTAGACCACTGGCCGCGCGCATATCCACCGGCGCGCTGTCCGGCCTGGTCCTCGCCCTGACGCTGTCCCTCTCGGGCAGCGGCGTCGCCCAGGCCGTCGCACCCCAGTCCAAGGCGCCCGGCCTGCCCGGGTTCGCCGACAACCCCGCCCCGATCCAGGGCAAGAAGGCCGGCAAGGCCAAGCCGGCGCCCGCCGACGCGGCCAAGAAGGCCGCGGTACGCACCCTCGGCAAGGTCACCTGGCCGACCGCGGCCAGCGCCGAGCTCAGCCCCACCGCCGCCGCGCGCACCAGGGCCCGCGTCGGCGGCCTCCCGGTGACCGTCGCCCCGGCCGCCGCGCAGTCGCGTATCGCGGGCAAGGCCAAGGCCACCACCGCCCCCGTGGCCCCGGCCAGGGTCCGCGTGACCTCCCTCGGCCACGACAAGGCCGCCCGCTGGGGCGGCGCCGCGCTCTTCACCGTCCAGCGCGCCGACACCGGGACGAGCGCCGCGCCGGTGCGCGTCTCGCTCGACTACTCGGCGTTCGCCGACGGCGCCGGCGGTGCTTACGGTTCCCGGCTCACCCTGGTCCAGCTGCCGGCCTGCGCCGTCACCAAGGCACCGGGCAGCAAGGACTGCACGGCCACGCCGAAGACGGTGAAGAACCTCACGGCCGTCAACGACACCGAGAAGCGCACCGTCAGCGCCGACCTCACCGCCACCGCGGCCGGCGCCGACACGGCCGTCTACGCGCTGACCGCCACCGCCTCCTCGGCGAAGGGCAACTACCAGGCCACGCCGCTCGCGCCCTCCGCGAGCTGGTCCGTGGCCGCCCAGTCCGGCGGCTTCTCCTGGAACTACCCGCTGCGCACGGTGCCGGTGCCCGGCGACATCGCGCCCAGGATCGAGCTGGGCTACTCCTCCCAGTCCGCCGACGGCCGCACCGCCGCCACCAACAACCAGGGCTCCTGGATCGGCGAGGGCTTCTCCTACGAGCCGGACTACATCGAGCGCTCGTACAAGCCCTGCTCCGACGACGGGCACGCCGGTTCCGGCGAGCAGTGCTGGGCGTTCGACAACGCCACCGTGATGCTGAACGGCCAGTCGTCCACCCTGGTCAAGGGCGACAGCGACGGCAAGTGGCACTTCGCCAACGACAACGGCGCCAAGATCGAGCAGCTCACCAACACCACGTACACGACCGGCAACGGCGACAACGACGGTGAGCACTGGAAGATCACCACGACGGACGGCACGGAGTACTACTTCGGCCTGAACCGGCTCCCGGGCTGGACCACCGGCAAGGAGGAGACCCAGTCCACCTGGACGGCTCCCGTCTTCGGCGACGACTCCGGCGAGCCCTGCTACAACGCCACCTTCACCAGTGCCTACTGCAAGCAGGCGTGGCGCTGGAACCTCGACTACGTGAAGGACCGGCACGGTGACGTCCGGGCGTACTTCTACGCGCCCGAGACCAACTACTACGCGCTGAACGCCAAGACCGACGTCAACGGCACCGCGTACCACCGGGCCGGCACCGTCAAGCACATCGACTACGGGCAGCACGACGGCGCCGTCTACTCCACCAAGGCCCCGGCCCGCGTCGTCTTCACCACCGCCGAGCGCTGCCTCCCCGACGCCACCTTCGACTGCGCCCCGTCCAAGTTCACGACGGCCAACGCCTCGCACTGGCCCGACACCCCGGTCGACCGCAACTGCCCCGCCAACACCAAGTGCACGCTGGCGCAGAGCACCCAGACCTTCTGGACGACCAGGCGGCTCACCGGCATCACCACGCAGATGAGCACCAGCTCCGTCGCCGGCGAGTACGAGGACGTCGACGCCTGGACGCTCACCCACCTGTTCACCGACAACGGCGACGCCACCAGGTCGCTGTGGCTGTCGAGGATCGACCACGAGGGCCGGGCCGGCACCGGCACCGCCGCCCTGCCGTCGGTCGACCTCGGCGGCGTGGCCCTGATGAACCGGGTCGACAGCGACACCGACAACATCGACCCGTTCTACCGCTTCCGGCTCACCACCGTGACCAGCGAGACCGGCGCCCAGCTCGACATCACGTACGCGCCGCGCGAGTGCACGCCGACCACGCTGCCGCAGCCCGGGTCCTCGACCAAGCGCTGCTACCCGGTCGTCTGGACCCCGCCGGGCGCCTCGTCGCCGCAGACGGACTGGTTCCACAAGTACGTCGTCCAGCAGATCACCGACACCGACCGCACCGGCAAGAGCGACGACCTCGTCACCCGCTACGACTACCAGGGCGACGCCGGCTGGCGGTACGCCGAGCCGAACGGCATCACCGACCCCAAGTACCTGACCTGGAGCCAGTGGCAGGGCTACGGCAAGGTGAGCGTCACCGGCGGCAACGGCCAGACCATGTCCTCGCGCGTCGACTACACGTACCTGCAGGGCCTCGACGGCGACAAGCAGCCCGGCACCACCACCCCGCGCAGCGAGAAGGTCACGGACTCCACCGGCGTCACGTACACCGGCAGCAAGGAGTTCACCGGCTTCGAGATCGAGCAGCAGGCGTACGACACGGCCGTCGGCGGCAAGGTCGTCTCGAAGACGGTCAACGAGCCGTGGAAGGCGGACACCGCCACCCAGACGAAGAGCTGGGGCACGAGCAAGGCCACCGTCGTCCGCCCGGGCGCGACCCGCGAGTACCAGGTGCAGTCCGACAACACCTGGACCCAGACCAAGTCGGTCTCCACGTACGACACCACCGTGCCGGGCACCCGGCTGAAGTACACCGACGACCTCGGCGACGTCACGACCGCCACCGACGACAAGTGCGTCCGGCCGTCCTACACCGACGTCCCCGCCCAGAACGTCTACGACCAGGTCTCCCGCAAGGAGACGGTCTCGGTGAACTGCGCCACCACCCCGGACCGCAGGACCCAGGTCGTCAGCGACGAGAAGAGCACGTACAACGCCGCCGGTGACGTCACCCTGACCGAGCGGCTGACCGCCCACGACGGCACCACGCCCACCTACAAGCCCGTCAGCACCACCGACTACGACGGCCACGGCCGCCCGACCCAGGTCAAGGACGCGCTGGGCAACGCGACGAAGACCGCGTACACCGACACCAACGGCCTGCTGACGAAGACCACCGTCACCAACGCGCTCAGCCAGGTCACCGCCACCGACTTCGCCCCGGCCTGGGGCGTGTCGAGCGGCGTCACCGACGTCAACAAGAAGCGCACCGACCTGGCCTACGACCCGCTCGGCCGGCTCACCTCGGTCTGGCTGGCCAACCGGGCCAAGACGTCGACCCCGAGCATCAAGTACACCTACAACGTGCGCCGCGACAAGCCGGTCGCGGTGAAGACCGAGACGCTGAAGAACGACGGCACCTACGAGGCGTCGTACCAGCTCTACGACAGCCTGCTGCGCCTGCGGCAGACCCAGAGCCCCGGCGCCGGCGGCACCAGTCTGGTCAGCGACACCTGGTACGACGGCACCGGCAAGACGAAGAAGACCAACGCCACCTACAACACGGCCGGCGCCCCGTCCGACGAGCTGATCACCGTCCTCAACGGGCAGGTCGGCGCGCAGACCGCGTACGAGTACGACGGCCTCGGCCGCACCACCGCCGAGATCTCCCTCATCGCCGGCGACGAGCAGTGGCGCACCACCACCGCCTACGACGGCAGCGCCGTCCACGTCGACCCGCCGGTCGGCGGCGTGCCCACGACGACGCTCAACGACGTCCACGGGCGCGTCAAGGAGCTGCGCAGCTACCACACGGCGTCCCCGGAGCCGACCGGCCCCGGCACGCAGTACGACTCGGTCAGGTACACGTACACCAACCGCGGCCAGCTGGAGACGGTCACCGACTCCCAGAACAACGTCTGGCGCTACGGCTACGACCAGCTCGGCCGCAGGACCACGGCCGTGGACCCCGACGCCGGCACCACGACCACCGAGTACGACGACCTCGACCGGGTGAAGTCGACCACCGACGCCCGGCTGAAGAAGATCTCGACCACCTACGACGCGCTCGGCCGTGAGACCGGCACGTGGGAGGGCGACGCCGGCACCGGCAAGCGCCTGACCGAGAACCTGTACGACAACACCGGCTACCTGGGCCAGCTCTGGGCCTCCATCCGGTACGTCGACGGCGTCGAGGCGTACTCCAGCTACGTCCAGACCCGTGACGCGCTGTACCGGCCCGAGCGGACCGACTACTACGTGGCCGGCAGCCTGGACGCGAAGCTCCAGGGCACGTACACCTTCACCACCCAGTACGGCCTCGACGGCAACCCCACCAGCACGGCCATGCCGGCGGCGGGCAAGCTGCCCGTCGAGACCTTCGCCTACACGTACGACGAGCTGCGCCGGCCCGACACCATGACCAGCTCGCTCTCCACGTACGTCAAGGACACGCTGTACACGGGCACCTCGCAGCTCAAGGGCCTCGTCATGGCCTCGGGCAGCGGACGCCAGGTCCAGCAGTCCTTCGACTACGAGAAGGGCACGCAGCGACTGATCGGCTCGACGGTCGACGTCGAGGGCGCCACCTCGCCCGCGAAGGCCACGGCCTACTCGTACGACCAGTCCGGCAACGTCCTGTCCGTCACGGACACGTCCGAGGCCGTCGCCGACGTGCAGTGCTTCGCCTACGACGCGGGCCAGCGCCTCACCGAGGCGTGGACCCCGGCCGCCGGCGCGACCGAGGCGGCCGGCTCCGGCACCGTCGGCGGCACGCAGGGCGGCAAGACCCCGACGGCCTGCGCGGGTGCCCCCGGCGCGAATCCGCTGGGCGGTCCCGCCGCCTACTGGAAGTCCTACGTCACCGACTCCATCGGCAACCGCACGAAGGACGTCACGCACGACACCGGGCTCGACGCGACGAAGGACGTCACCCGCACCTTCACGTACGGCGAGAACTCCGCGGGTCCGCACGCCGTCACCAAGGTCGACGAGAGTGCGCCTTCCGGTCCTCGCACCGCCACGTACCACTACGACGCGAGCGGCAACACCGACACGCGGACCGTGGGCACGCAGGCGCCGCAGGGCATCGAGTGGAACTCCGAGGGCAAGCCGGCGAAGATCACCGAGCCGGACGGCAAGGTCTCGTCGTACGTGTACGACGCCGACGGCAACCGTGCCGTACGCAAGGACGCCATGAGCACCACGCTCTACCTGCCCGGCATGGAGCTGAAGCTCCCCACCACCACCGGCGCGGCGGTCGAGGCCACCCGCTACTACTCCTTCGCCGGCCAGACCGTCGCCGTCCGCCAGGACGCGGGCGACCTGTCCTTCCTCGGCGCCGACCAGCAGGGCACCGGCCTCGTCGCCATCGCCGCCGCCACCGGCCTCGTCACCCGCCGCCGCCAGGACCCCTACGGCAACCCCCGCGGCGCGGCCCCGACCGCCTGGCCCGGCGAAAAGGGCTTCGTCGGCGGCACGCTCGACACCCAGTCGGGCCTGACCTACATAGGCGCCCGCGCCTACGACCCGGCCCTGGGCCGCTTCCTCTCGGTCGACCCGGTCATGGACCCCCAGGACCCGGCCCAGATGAACGCCTACAGCTACGCCCACAACTCGCCGATCACCCAGTCGGACCCGACAGGCCTCCGGCCTGACGGCCCGGCGGGTGGCGCGTCGTACAACGACGAGAGGTGGGCCGACGACCGGGGCATGTCGATCCACTACGACTACGGGAAGGGCGACTTCGACATCAAGCCGAGGTCGGACCGTGCGTCGTACCGCAAGTACCGGCACTACCGGGCGAACCCGGCGAACTACAAGGTGTACCACTACGACGCGAAGGTGGTGGAGGCGCAGCGGAAGGCCGCGGACAAGGCAGCCGCTGATCGTCGAGCCAGGGAACAAGCGCTGACGCAGGAGAAGGAGAAGAGCTTCTGGGACCGGGCCGGTGACTTCTGGGACGACCACAAGGAGATGATCGTCCACGAGGCCATCAACATCGGTGTCGGTTTCGGCGCCGGTCTGGCGGCCGCGGCCATTTGTGCCGGTACGGCTGGGCTCGGCTGTGTCATCATCGCCGGAGCGGCTGTCGGGGCATTGGCGGGAACGCCTGCGCACTTGCTGGCCGACAAGGCCATGGGCCACGAAACGACGGGTCAGGACGCGGCGAAGTACGTGCTTGGCTCGGCGTGGTCCGGTGGGTTCCAGGGCGGACTCCGGGGCAAGTATGGCGCCGGGTCCGCGGGCCTGCTGTGGCGAGGCGCGAAGACGGTTGCACCAAAGGTTGGTCGGGCCCTGCAGTCGGCTGGAACGGCGGTTGCGTCCAAGGCTGGTCAGGGTCTCGCAGCGATGGGAAGGGGGCAGGCCGAGGCATGGGGGTACTGGTACTGAGGAAGGACGCGTCCCGCGATTGGCGGGCGCCGGCCTCTCGTACAGCGGTGTACGCGACGGGCACGACTCCTCTGGGGAGCGTCGCCTTGACGCGTAGGCCGGGAGCTCGCACGAGCGCCGAAGCGGCGGCAGAGGGCTGGGAGGACTGGGTCCTGTCCCTCCGGGACGAGGAGAGGCTGACTGTCCGTGGGCTCGCCGCGCCTGGATATGTATCCCGCAAGGTGATCAAGAAGGGGGTGGACGGGGACCTCGACGGCGCTGGTGTTCGCATCACCGCCTCGTCCGCTCTCGCCCAGTCCAAGCGATCGGTCCGGGTGCAGGGAGCTGCCATCGACGTGGTGTTCATGTCGAAAGGGCTGAGTGTCCACCTTCTGGAGTCCGACGTTTCGCGCGGTTCGAGAAGTCCGAGCGGGTGGCAGTTCTCGCACCCGACGGACACGGCTGTTCTCGCCGCCTGCCTTTTCGAGTGGGCTGAGTTGGAGTACTTCCTGAGGACGCCTGGCCTGCGGTCCTTGTAGCAAGCCTGCAGGGGTATCCGAACCTGGGATGCCCCTCACACCCACCCCCTTCGAGGCCCCGGGGCCGCCCCCCCGCCCCGGGGCGGGGGGGGCGCGGGGGCCGCCCCCCCACGACGGGGTGTCGGCGGTGTTCCTGCCGGACCCGCACCCGGAGTTCGGCCAGTG
>NZ_JBSGIW010000067.1:0-45720 GCF_053605265.1 Streptomyces sp. NPDC003943
AGGGCTGCCCCGCGCGCGCGGCCCCGGCCCACCGCCGGGGGCGGGCGCACCGCGCAACTCACACGTACACGCATACGAACACGTACACCGGAGGTTCGGGGACGATGCCCCGCCGCAACCCGCTCTCGCGCGCGGCCGCCCGGACGGCGCCGCTTCTCGTCGCGGCCGGCGTCCTGGCCGGTCTGACCGCGTGTTCCGGCCCGACCGGCCCCACCGTGTCGTCCGGCCCGACCGCCGCCCCGGCGCAGGACGGGCTTCCGCAGCGCCCCGCCCCCACCGCCACGGTCCCGGTCACCTCCGCGATGCCCGCGGACGTCGCGGACATGGTGCTTCCGACGACGGGCGCGCAGACCCGCTGGACGCAGGGGCTCGACGCGTTCGGGCGCCTGGCCGCGGACACGGCCGTACGGGACTGCCTGGCCGAGCAGGAGACGCCCGCCCCGCCGCACGAGCCGCCGGCCTTCGTGCGCTTCTCCGACATCCCCGACCTGCCGTTCATCGCGCGCAACGGATTCAACGGCGTGATCGTCCCCGGCGCGGCCGACGGCTCGAAGGACCGCCCCGCCGAGGGCTCCGGGCAGAAGGTCCAGGAGCGCTGCATGCGGACCGGCATGGCCGTGGACCAGAGCCTGCGGTCGCTGTACCTGAAGGTGCAGGGCCAGTGGTTCCAGGAGGAGTCGTCGCTGCGCAGCAACCCCCGGGTCGTCGCCGCGCTCCGGAGCTTCGGCCCGTGCCTGGCCGCGCACAAGGTCGAAGCACGGGACGAGAACGCCTTCTTCGCGCTCGTCGACCGGCGCCTGCAGGCGGGCGACACCGCAGGCGAGCACGCCCTGGCCGGCACGTACGCGGTCTGCATGAAGCCGGTCGAGGACCTCCGAGCCGAGCTGCGCAAGCCCCTCGCCGCGCGCTTCCGCGCCGCCCACCGCGAGGACATCGCGGCGCTGAACACCACGCTGCCCGCCAGGATCCACGAGCTGGAGCGGCGCTACTCCGTCCGGATCTCCTTCCCCGCGCTCTGACGCGTGGCCCTCCGGTGCGGGTCAAGGGCGTTGCGCCGGATCGGCGAGGCCGCTGCACCGGGGCCCGCCCGGCCCGTGGGATCCGGCCCGCGGGCCTGGCCCGTGGGTCAGCCCTCGACGCCCGTGGCCGAGTGGGCCGAGCCGACGGGCTTGGACTCCGGGGAGCCGCGCTGTCGGAGGTAGACGGACAGGATGGCCATGGCGCACACCGCCAGGAGTTCGGACTGCCAGTTCTGCAGCGAACGGTTCCAGAAGTCGGCGGAGGCGAGATAGGCGCCCCAGTCGATCGGGGCCTGGAGCTGACGCAGCCGCAGGTCGTTGTAGGCGGAGACGCCGGAGACGGACTGCGCGAACCAGGACAGCACGAAGAAGACGGCCATGGTGAGGCCGAGCGAGCGGGAGTAGACGGCCTGCCGCCAGTCCTTCGTCCCCGCCCAGTGGGGCGACTCGGGCTGGGCGTGATCGCCCATCCGCTGCTCGCGCTCGGTCTCCACGCCCGCGTTGTCCAGGGGCTTCGACTCGGGCGAGCCGCGCTGGAGGAGATGGACGGTCCCGAAGATGTAGAGGAAGAACTGCAGGAACTCGGACTGCCAGTTCTCGGTGACGTCCACCGCGAAGTCGGAGGACATGAGGTAGTCGCCGAGGCCGATCTGCTGGAGGCCCTGGACGGCGAGCTGCTCGTTGAACTCCGCCCGGCCGGAGACCGCCTGGGCGGCGAGCACGATCAGGAAGGCCGCCCCGAACGCGAGGGACAGGCTGTTGGCGCGCCAGAAGGACATGCCCTCCGTCCGGTCTGCGCCCCGCTCCGCCGTCACCGGTGCAGCGCTCCGATCACGGTGAAGTAGCCGAGCCCGCCCAGGATGGTCAGGACACAGGTGACGAACATGATCCTCATGGTCAGGATCCCTTCAGAGAGCACTGGTACGGCTCGTCTTCCGAGGCGGGGACGCAACCGGCCGCGGTGACCTTCCAGCCGCGGTCGAACTGCGAGAGGAACAGGGTGTCCCGCTCCATCCGCAGCAGCGCCTGACGCCCGTAGACCTGCATGCCGCGCGCGGCGCCCGGGCGCGGCAGGCCGAGCGAGCGCAGGGCCGGGCCGCAGGGCCCCTTGCCCTCCTCCTCCACCTGGTCCCGGGTGTCGGGGGCGAGCAGCTCGCAGCCCGCCCGGTAGTCCCCGACGGCCAGCGCCGCCGCGAACTTCAGGCCGGCATCCGTGGCACCGTCCTCGCGGGCCGCCGAGGCGCCGCATCCGCACAGGACGGCGCCGGCGAGCAGCGCACCGGTCAGGGCCCGGGCCGCCCCCGGCCGTAGGGACGAGAGGACGGTCAGGGGCCGGGCCGCCGCCCGCGGCCGTAGGGTCGAGAGGATCGTCACCACGGCCCCACCCTGCCCGGACGGGGCCCGGCAGGGTGGGGCCGCGCGGCCGAATGCGCGATCCCCGCCACCCGATCGGGGGCGGCTCCGCGGCGGCGACGGCCTCGACCCCGGGAGTGATCCCCCACCGCCGTGTCCTGGACTGCTTCTGCGAACTCCACTGCGGTGGAAATGAAGGCGTCCTCTGGGGAGCCGACGGGCCGCGCAGCACGCGGATCGGCTCAGCCCAGGGCGATCCGCGCGATGACCGGCAGATGGTCGCTGCCTGTGCGGGGCAGGGTGCGAACGCGGCCCACGGTGGCCGGGCGAGCCATGACCTGGTCGATCCGGGCCAGCGGGGCAGCGGCGGGGAAGCTGAAGGCGAAGCCCCGTGCCGGCACGTTCATCCGCGAGGTCAGCGGGGTCAGTCCACGGTCGTCGACCGTGCTGTTGAGGTCTCCGAGGAGTATCACCGTGTCGAGCTTCTCGGCGGCCACGGCCTTGCCCAGCAGGCCGGCGCTCTCGTCCCGCAAGGACGAGGCGAGGCCGGTCGTGCCGAGGCGAACCGACGGCAGGTGCGCGACGTACACCGCGATCTCGCGCTGCCGCGTGCGGACCACGGCACGCAGGCCACGGCTCCAGGGCTCGGTGATCCCGGCGGGCCTGATGTCCAGCTTCCGGGCATCCGTGAGCGGGTGTTTCGACCACAGTCCGACGGTGCCCGCCACCGCGTGGTACGGGTAGCGCGGGGCGAGGACTCCCTCGTAGACCGGTAGCGCCGACGGCACCAGCTCCTCCAGGGCGATGAGGTCCGGCCCTGCGTCCGCCAGGGAGCGGGCCGTGCCCGCGGGGTCGGTGTTCTCGTCGCTCACGTTGTGCTGCACCACGACGAGGTCGTCCGCACCGGGCTCCGCACCGGGCAGCAGCAGCCCCCCGAAGAGATTCGTCCACACCGCCACCGGAAGGAGCAGGGTCAGCAGCGCGAACGTCGAGCGGCGCAGCAGCGCCAGGCCCGACAACACCATGATCACAACGCCGGACCAGGGCAGGAAGGACTCCAGGAGACTGCCCACGTGCCCGGGGGAGTTCGGAACCAGCCGATGGAACGTCAGTACCACCGCTGTCAGCACCGCCAGCCCGCCGAGCACCCGGCCACGCGTGCGGGACGTCCGCTCGCTCGCCTTCCCGCTCACGGCCTCCGCACCGGTGTCCGTACCGGTGTCCGCGCCGGTGTCCCGCTCCCCCATGGCTTCCCCTCCACGCATCGGACCGGAGATCACCGGCCCGGGCCTGACGCATCCTCCCCATCGGATCACGCCGCCGGAACGAGTATTCAGGAACGAGCTTCAGTACTCGTGCCGCGGCCCAGCTCGGCTGAACCCGTCGGCGTGCGCCATGGTGCGTGGCGATCTGTCGCACCGGGCGGATCTGCTGGACGATGCGGGGCATGGAGGCCATGGGGGGACGCGAGCTGGCCCCGTTCCGGGACGCCGAGGCGTCCGATCCCTTCTTCCTCGCCCTGGCTTCCTCGCCCTGGTCCACCACAACGCGGCCGTCTTCGACGCCTGCGCGGGGCCGCGGCCCTCCCGCCTGGGAGGTCGACGCCCATCTCGTACGCGTCACGGCGCGCCCAGGCTCGCCCGGCCTGCCCTCGCCCGAGGTCGGCACCGCGACGGATTCGACTCCATCGCGCTGCACCACTTCGCCCGCCACAACGTCACCGGCGGCCGCACGACCGTCTACGCCGCGGAACCCGGGTCTCCGGCCTCCCCGCCCCTCACCGAGCGCACCTTCACCGCGCCGCTGGACAGCCTGTACGCGGCGGACGCCCGCGTCCTGCACGACGTGAGCCCGCTCGGACAGGGCCCGCGGCAGGGTCCGGGCCACCGGGACATGCTGATGAGCTTCACCGCCCGCGCCGGGGCCCAGCGCGCCGCCTTCGCGGGCTGAGGCCCCGCCTGAGCGCGGACGGCGGACGGCAGTAAGGTCCCTGGTCGTGGAGATATCGACGCTGTGGCGAAGGGCGGTACGCCGCACGCCGCTCGTGCCCGTCCGGTGCGCTGACGGCCACCACGTCCTGCGCACCGCGCGACTGGTGCTGCGTACGCCCCGGGATCTCCTGGACGCGGCGATCGGCGAGGCGGTCGCGGCCGACCCGGAGGCGCAGCGTTGGCTGGGCTGGACCGCGGACACCGTCATCGACAGCCGGGTGGCCGAGCATCTCCTCGGCATCGACGACAGCAACCGCGCGGAGCGCCTGCGCTCCTTCCGCGCCCCCGTTCGCCGCCGGCTGGCCCGACGGCTCGTGCCCGGCGACCACGTCCAGCGGCACGCGCTGCTGGCCGTCGACGCGGTGACCGGCCGCGCGGTGGGGATGGGCTCGGTCATGCTGGACGAAGGGACCATCGGCCTCCAGATCGCCCCGGCCTACCGGCGTCAGGGTCTCGGCGTCGAACTCGCCGAGGCGACCGCCCGGTTCGCCCACGACCACCTCGGCCTGGAGGTGGTGCGGGCCGGCACCGAGAAGTCGAACGACCGCTGCCGCCGAGCGCTGAGCGCCGCCGGCTTCCTCCCCTGCGACGGCCCGACCCGCCACACCCTCCCGGACGGCAGGGTCATCGACTCCGTCTGGTACCGGCACGGCCCGAGCGAGACCTCTCGCTGAGGAGCCGGTCCCGTACCGGCTGCTCCTGCACTACTCCGGCTCTACTCCGGCAGCGGCCGCTCGTCGATCACGTTCTTCATGACGAGGGTGGAGGTCAGGCGCTGGACGCCGGGCAGCTTGGCGAGCTGCTGGTCGTAGAGGTGCTGGTAGGCGACGAGGTCGGTGGTGGCGACGCGCAGCAGGTAGTCGGGTTCGCCGAACAGGCGCTGGGCCTGGATGACGTGCGGGATCTCGGTGACGGCCTCCTCGAAGGCGGTGACGGTCTCGGGGGACTCCCAGCGCAGGGTGGCGAAGACGAGCGCCTCGAAGTTCAGGCCGATGGCGGCGGGGTCGACGACCGCGCGGTAGCCGCGGATGGCGCCCTCGCGTTCGAGGTCGCGCAGGCGGCGGTGGCAGGGCGAGACGCTGAGCTGTACGCGGGCGGCCAGTTCGGTGACCGTCAGACGGCCGTCCAGCTGCAGCTCGGTAAGAATCTTCCGGTCCAGGGCATCCATGGAGAAGATTCTCCCTCAGGGAGCGCGATCATGGAGTAAGAACGCAAACACTTTCGGGCATATGCCGCCTAGCCTTCCCTCTCGGACGCACGGAACGTGAGAGGGAACCATCGATGGACACGACGACACTGGCAGCCTTCCTGGCGGTGGATCTGCTGCTGGTGTTCACGCCCGGCGCGGACTGGGCGTACGCGATCTCCGCCGGACTGCGGGAACGGTCCGTCGTCCCGGCGGTCGCCGGGCTGATCGCCGGCTACGCCGGGTACACGCTGCTCGCCGTCGCGGGCCTGGTGATGATCGTGGCGGGCTCGCCGGCCGTCCTGACGGCGCTGACCGTCGCCGGGGCCGGGTACCTGGTGTGGCTGGGCTGGGGCATGCTGCGGAAGCCGGCCGTGCCGGCGGCCTCCGAGGAGGCGATCGGGCCCGGGGGCGCCGCCGGGTTCTCCGGGGCCGCCGCATCCTCGGGGATCGCCGGATCCTTTGGGGCCGCCGCCTCCGCCGGGACTGCCGGGTCCTTCGGGGCCGCCGCCTCCGCGGACGCCACCGGGCCCTCCGCCTCCACCGCGTCCGCCGGAGCCGCCGGGAACGCCGGAGCCGCCGGGAACGCGGGGGCTTCCCGTGCGCGGCTCGTGATCAGGGGCATGGGGATCAGCGGTCTCAACCCGAAGGCGCTGCTCCTTTACTTCTCGCTCTTCCCGCAGTTCATCGACACCTCGGGCGGCTGGCCGGTCGCCGCGCAGACCGGGCTGCTCGGCACGCTCCACATGACGGCCTGCGCCGTCGTCTACCTGGGCGTCGGCGTCCTCGCGCGCACGGTACTGAAGACCCGGCCTTCGGCCGCCCGGGCCGTCACCCGCGCCTCCGGTGTCATGATGATCGTCATCGGCGGCTTCCTGCTCGTGGAACGTCTGGCCGGCTGACCCGGCCCCGCCCCACCTCACCCGGCCCCGCCCGTACGCGGACGAAGGAGAGCACGTGGACGACCCGACGCAGCAGCAACAGGGGAGCCATGCGGTGCGAAAGCGGATACGGGCGAGCTCGCCGGCCGCCGGCGACCGCATCGAGGCGATCGGGACGGCGCTCAGGTCCGGACGCACCCTGACCGTCTGCGAGTTGAAGGTGTACGGGGCCGGGGGCGGCGGAGCTGAGGGCGGCGGCGGGCGGACGCCCGTCGCGACCGGCCGGCGGACGCCGGTCCGCGTGAACGGGCGCGTGAACGGGCCCGCGCTGTGAGCGCGCGCACCTCCCCCGCGCTGCCGTCCTGGGCGACGTGGTGGCAGCGGCCCTTCCCCGACGCCAACACGCTGCTGCTGCACGGGCAGCAACCGGCCCTGGTCGACAGCGGGTTCGTCGGTAGCGCGGCGGACACCGCCGACTGGGCCCGCGAGCGGGCCGGGGGCGTCGAACTGGTCGTGAACACGCACTGGCACTCCGACCACGTCGGCGGCAACGCCCTCCTCCAGGCGCGCGGCGCCGCCGTCGCGGCCGGGGCGCCGGAGGCGGAGCTGATCGCGCGACGGGATCCCGGCTGCTGCGCGGCCGAGTACCTGGACCAGCCCGTGGCCCCGTACACCGTCGACATCCCGCTCGACGACGGCCAGATCGTCAGGCTCGGCGACGCCGACTGGGAGGTCGTCCGCACGCCCGGGCACACTCCGGGCCATCTGGCGCTGTGGCAGCCGGAGGAGCGGCTGCTCGTGGTCGGGGACGCGCTGTCGGACTACGACGTGGGCTGGGTGAACCTCGCCCTCGACGGCCCCGAGGCCGCCGCCACCGCGCTCGCCTCCCTGAAGCGCATGGCCGACCTCGCCCCGCGCGTGATCCTGCCCTCCCACGGCCCGGTCCCCGCCGCCCCGGAGCCGGCCTTCGCCGCCGCGCTGCGCCGGGCCCAGCGGCTCGTCGACGACCCGCACGGCGCCGTCTGGTACGGGGCCAGGCGGATCTTCGCGTTCGCCCTGATGATCCGCGGCGGGATCCCGGCCGGCCAGGTCGAGCCGTATCTGCACGCGCGGGCGTGGCTGACCGACGCGGCCCGGCTCCTGGGCAGGACGCCCGAGGCGCTCGCCGACGAGCTGGTCACGACGATGCTCGGCAGCGGCGCCATCGTCCTGCGCGACGGGCGCCTGCACGCGGCCGCCGAACACGGGGCGACGGCACCGGAGTCGCTGCGGGTGCCCTTTCCGCGTGCGTGGCCGTGAGGTGCAGGTGGGTACGGGACCGAGGGCGGTGAACGAGGCGGGCAGGCACGGGTGTTAGCGTCCTTCCGTGGCGGAACACCAGGACGAGACCAGGGCGGCCTACGACGGCGTCGTCGAGCTGTACGCGTCGATGTTCTCCGACCGGCTGGAGACGCGGCCGTTCGCGCGGGCGATCATCGGCACCTTCGCCGAGCTGGTGCGCGGGAACGGGAATCTCCGGACCGCGGACGTCGGGTGCGGGCCCGGGCATCTGACGGCCATGCTGCACGACCTGGGCCTCGACGCGTTCGGGCTCGACCTCTCCCCCGCCATGGTCGCCCACGCCCGGCGGAACCGTCCGGCACTGCGCTTCGACGAGGCGCGGATGGAGGACCTGCCGGTCGAGGACGGCGCGCTCGGCGGCGTGCTGGCGCACTACTCGATGATCCACACCCCGCCCGGTGAACTGCCCGCACTGCTCGCCGAGCAGGTGCGTGTCCTGGCGCCGGGCGGCCTGCTCCTGGTCTCGTTCTTCGGGACCGACGGAGCCGACGGAGCCGGGCCCGTCCGGTTCGACCACAAGGTGACGCCGGCCTACGCCTGGCCGGTCGACCGGTTCGCCGAGCTGCTGAGCGACGCCGGCCTCGTCCCGTTCGCCCGGCTGGTCCACGATCCGGCCTCCGAACGGGGCTTTCTCGACGCCCACTTGCTGGCGCGTCGTGACCAGGGCCCACCCCACCCGACCCTGATCCGCCGGACAGGCCCGGGTGGGTCTGGGCGGTAGCCTCGCGAGGTCTGCCCCTTTCGCTGCCCGATAGGGCTACGGGCAGGCCCGCGATGCGCGTCACGATCGAGGGATGGGAGACGCGGTCGAGCGCGAACGGCAGGAGGCCGGCGCAGCGGCCCCACGTCGTCACGGCACGACCCCCGCCCCCGGCACCGAGGACCGGGCCACGGCCGTTCCCGCGCCGGCGGTGCCGGATCAGGCCGGTCCTGGCTCGCCGTTGAGCCGGGTGACCGCGCAACGCCTGCAACGGGCGGCGGGCAACCGCGCGGTCGCGGGGATGCTGGCCTCACGCCGCGCCGGGCCCAAGGCGGGTCCGCCGGGGCCGGCGCGCGTCGTGGCGCAGGCGTCGTCGGCGTCACCGTCCCCCGCGGCAAGTGAGGTACGCGCCGGTGAGGTACGCGCGGAGATGACGGACGCGGCGCCCGTGCAGCGTCTCGCGGCCGGCGCGCGGGCTCCCGCCGCGTCGTCGGCGAAGTTCTCCGCGGTGGCGTCGGACGTACGGAGCAAGAAGTCGGCCCTCGCGGCGCATCCGCCGCCGGCCACGACGGCGAACGCCGCGCAGGCCGCGGCGAAGCCGCCCGCCGACGACAGGCTCGCGCAGGGCAAGGCGGCGAACGCGGAGAAGATGAACGCCGCCCAGCCGGGCACCTTCGACAAGGCCGCCTTCGTGCGCGCCGTCAACGAGGCCATCAGCGCGCAGGCACCCAAGAACCTCGACGAAGCGGACAAGTTCAGCCGTTCGGGCAAGGCCGACGCGGTGAAGGGGCAGGTGCAGGGCCAGGTCGCGGACGGCAGGAAGAAGTCGGCCGACGCCATCGAGACCACGACGAAGGCGGCGCCCGACACCTCCGCGGCCAAGGAGAAGCCGGTCACGCCGCTGGCGCCGCAGCCCGCCGTCACCAATCCGGGTGCCCCCGACGCGTCCCAGGCGGTCCCGGACAAGGCCCCGGCCGCGGCGACGGACTTCTCGGCCGGGCCGAAACAGGTCGATCAGCAGATGGCCGACGCACAGGTCACCGAGGACCAGCTCGCCAAGTCCAACGAACCGGAGTTCACCACCGCGCTGAAGGACAAGAAGGCCGGAGAGCAGCACGCCGCCACCGCCCCCGGGCAGGTGCGGGCCGCCGAGGACAAGACCCTGACGACGGCGAAGGCCGCCGCCGCCACGGCCGGGGCCACCGCGATGAGCGGCCTGACCGCGGTCCGGCAGCAGACCGACACCCAGGTGCGGCAGGGCCAGCAGACCACCCAGACCGGCGACGAGAAGAAGCGCGCGGACGTCACCGCGAAGCTGCAGACGGTCTTCGACGCGACGAAGACCGAGGTCGAGGCCATCCTGTCCGGCCTGGACAAGAAGGTCGACGAGGCGTTCACCGCGGGCGAGAAGGCCGCGCGGGACGCCTTCACCGCGGACCACAAGCGCCGCATGGACGCGTACAAGGACAAGCGGTACTCGGGTTTCACCGGGAAGCTGAAGTGGGTCAAGGACAAGTTCGCCGGGCTGCCCGCGGAGGCCGACCAGATCTTCGTCGTGGCACGGCAGGGCTATGTGACCCGGATGCAGTCGGTGATCTCCGGGGTCGCGGACATCATCGGCGCCGAGCTGAACCGCGCGAAGCAGCGGATCGCGACCGGACGTCAGCAGCTGCAGGCCGAGGTGCAGAAGCTGCCTGCGGACCTGCAGGCGATCGGCAAGGAGGCCGCGGGACAGTTCGCGGGCAGGTTCGACTCCCTCACCGAGAG
Source organism: Streptomyces sp. NPDC003943 (assembly GCF_053605265.1). Taxonomy (NCBI): domain Bacteria; kingdom Bacillati; phylum Actinomycetota; class Actinomycetes; order Kitasatosporales; family Streptomycetaceae; genus Streptomyces; species Streptomyces sp. NPDC003943. Next base: position 10,239 of record NZ_JBSGIW010000067.1, read on the forward strand.
CGTGGATGCCAAGGGTCAGGAGCTGGTGCAGACCCTGGCGGACAAGTACAACTCCGCGCTCAAGGAGGTGGACGCGGAGATCGAGGCGGAGAAGGAGAAGAACAAGGGCCTGATCGCCAAGGCCGTGGACGCGGTCAAGGGCGTGATCACCACCATCCTCCAGCTCAAGGACCTCCTGCTCGGAGTCCTCGCCAAGGCCGCGCACGCGGTGATGGCGATCCTCAAGGACCCGATCGGCTTCCTCGGTCACCTCGTCTCCGCCGTCGGTGCCGGCCTGAAGAACTTCCTCGCCAACATCGGCACCCATCTGAAGAAGGGACTCATCGGCTGGCTGCTCGGCGCGATGTCCGGCGCGGGACTGCAATTGCCGGCGAAATTCGACCTGCGCGGCATTCTGACGATGATCGCCTCTTTGCTCGGGCTGACCTGGGGGGCGATCCGGGGCCGGATCGTCGCGAAGGGCATACCGGAGCAGGCCATGAGCGCGGTCGAATCCGGCGTGCCGATGGTGGCGAAGCTGCAGTCCGAGGGCGTCGCCGGAGTGACGGAGGAGATCAAGGACCAGATCGGGGACCTGAAGGAGAACCTGCTCGGCAAGATCTCCTCGTATCTGATCCCCACCGTGCTCATGGCCGGCATCACCTGGATCATCAGCCTCCTGAATCCGGCGAGCGCGTTCATCAAAGCCTGCAAGATGATCATCGACATCGTCACCTTCATCGTCGAACGCGGCGCCCAGATCATCGAATTCGTCAACGCCGTACTCGACGCCGTCATCGCCATCGCGGGCGGCGGTGGCGGAGGCGTACCCGAACTGATCGAGAACGCCCTGGCCAGGTCGATCCCCGTGCTGATCGGCGCGCTCGCGGCGATTCTCGGCATCGGCGGCATCGCGAACAAGGTCAAGAGCTTCTTCCAGGCCCTGTCGAAACCGGTGATGAAGGCCGTCGACTGGATCGTCGGCAAGATCGTGAAACTGGGCAAGGCCATCTGGGCCAGGCTCAAGGCGGCCGGAAAGAAGGTCAAGGACAGGTTCAGCGGCAAGAAGGGCGCCGACCGGAAGGCGCCGGGCAAGGACGCCGGGCCGGCCGCCGACCTTCCCCTCCCTTCGAAGCCGTTCTCGACCCGCGACGGGGAGAAGCACCAGGTGCTGTTCACGGGGCGCGGCGCCTCGGCGGAACTGAAGGTGCACAGCGTCGAGCAGCGCATCGAGGACTTCTTCCAGGCGTGGGCCGCGGAAGTGGCCAAGCTGCCCGATTCGAGTCCGGAGAAGGCCCAGCAGGCCCAGGCGCTGGCCGCCGCGAAGGCGAAGTCCGACGACGTCGGGAAGCGGAAGGACGCGCTGGGCAGGAACGGCACGGCCGACCCGCCGCGGCAGGCGGCGTACGACGCGCTGGTCGGCGACATGAGCACCCTCGCGCGACTCCTCGCCGCCCGCAGCCCGAAGCCGCCGATGCCGCCGCCCGTGCTGCCGCCGTTCGCCAACGGGGTCAAGGCCACCGGGTTCAAGGCGCAGTACCTCCCCAAGGACATTGCGAGCATCCATCCCGGCGAGGACGCGGCGAAGAATTCCGGTGCGACCCTGACCGGCTGGAGCTACGTCAGCCTGAACGGCCTCAACCCGCCCAATTCCACCGTCTGGGTGAAGATGCATCTGCTGCCCGCACCGCTGGGCGGCAAAGCCACCGACTCCAACCTGGTTCCGGCCCGCGCCACGACGAACACGAGCTTCCACTACGGCGTCGAGGACCCGGCCGCGCAGGCGCTGAGCGGTGGCCGTGAGGACATGATCTGGTACGAGGTCGACGTCAGCACCCATGCGAACCCCGACGGATTCCTGCAGAGCATCACGGTGCGCTGGGCAGGATACGAGGTGAAGGACGGTGACTGGCATCCCAAGTCGGCGAATTCCTCACTGAAGCAGGTGCTTTCGTCGGGCACGCAGACGACGCCGACCGGGGTGAACCCGCTGATGCTGAACGCGATCAGCCCGCACGGCTGGAAGGGTCTCAGTAATGCGATATTCGGCTCGAAGGACGAAGCGGCGTTCTGCCAGATGGTCATCGGTGAACTCGCGAACGGCGGCGACTTCACGAATGACATGTCCAAACTGAGGATGCGACTCACGGTCGCGAACAATGGCCGGAGGAACGGGATAGACGGAATTCAGGTGAAGATAGGCAAGCTGGTCGACGCCATCAAGGCGGGACGAATCCAGATCTGAGTCCAGATCTGAGTCCAGATCTGATTCCGGATCCAGGTCCGGATCTCAATCCAGATGCAGCGGACGGAGCAGTGAGCGGACATGGTCGATCGTGACCCCACCCCCATCGAGCGCCGGTTCCTCGACATGATCGAGTCGCTGAGGACGAACGACGCGATCGACGTCAGCGGGGTGAGGCGAGAGGACATCAGCGAGGTGGTCGAGGACTCGCTGGCCGGCTTCTCCCAACTGGAGGAGGTGTTCGGCATCGCTCTCGATCCCGCCCTCAAGGACCATCACGTCCGCTACTGGGAGCTCGGCATCCACTGGTACGCGGCCGGCGCCTCCGTCGGCGCGGGCGGCGAGTTCGTCCTGCACGAGCTGGTCGACGCGGTCATGTCCGGGCCGCCCGACGCGGGCGGCGCGCGCGACGAAGAGGAGCGCGCACTCTTCGAGGAGCTGCGCGTGGTCGACCACCAGCCGGAGGGCGGCGTCGCCGCCTTCGCGGCCGTCCGGCTCTCCGGCGACACCCTCGCGCCGCGGATGTGGGTGTACCGCTTCCCGCACGGCACCTTCGAACTCGAGCTGGACTACCCCGGATACCTGGAGGCACTTCTCCTGACCAGGGGGTTCTACGGCTGGCAGTTCCTCTACGCGGACGTACGCCTCGCCGACCCGGCGTACGCCCCGCTGGTCGACCTGATCCGGACCGGCCTCGACTTCCTGGCGGAGACGCTGCCGGATCCCCGCTACGAGGAGCTGGAGACCCGGCTGTCGAACCGGCTGCGCGGCTAGGTCGTGGCCGGAAGGACGCACAGGAGCGGCGCCCTCCCGGCCGGGGTGAGGTCCCGCCTCACAGCAGGCCGCTCCAGTAGTCCCAGAAGCGTGTCGCGATCAGCATCACCACACTGCCGCACCAGACGGCCGGCACCGCCCAGTGGAACTCCGTCGCCGCGGCGACCAGTCTGCCCGGCGCGCGCAGGATGCCGTGCTTCAGGTTGTGCACGGTCGTGTAGCAGAACATGACGACGGTCGCCGCCCAGGCCAGGCAGCACCACAGGCACAGGGCGCCGATCTCGTACAGCGCCTGGCTCATCAGCCACATGCAGAAGCCCGCGCCGAGCAGGGTGCCGAGGTTGAGACCGAGCCAGAACCAGCGTGGGTGGCGGGCCCCGGCGAGCGTGGCGAGGCCGATCGTGACGACGACGGCGTACGCGGCGAGGCCGAGCATGGGGTTGGGGAAGCCGAACACCGAGGCCTGCTCGCTCCGCATGACGCTGCCGCAGGAGAGCACAGGGCTCAGGTTGCAGGAGGGGACGAAGCCGGGGTCCGCGAGGAGGAGGAACTTGTCGAGGGTGATCACCCAGGAGGCGAGCAGCCCGAGGGCGCCGGTGACGACGAGGAGCCACGCGAAGGCCCGGCTCGCTGCCGTCCCGGCCGGCCGGTCCGACGGCTTGGTGTGCCCGCGCGTCACCCGGCGTCCACGAGCCCGAGCACCTCGTCGGCCGCACGCCGGCCGCTCGCCACGCAGTTCGCGATGCCGACGCCGTCGTACACGGCTCCGCACAGCCGGATCCGCGGCAGCTTGCCGACCGCCGCCCTGACCCGTTCGATCCGGGCGGCGTGGCCGACGGCGTACTGCGGCAGTCCGTCCTGCCAGCGGCTGACCTTCGCCGCCACGGGCGCGGCGGTCAGACCGAGCACGGTCCCCAGGTCGCGCCGGGCGGCCGCGACGAGTTCCGTGTCGTCCAGGTGGAGCGCCCGCTCGTCCCCGTGCCGGCCGATGGAGACGCGCAGGACGAAGAGCCGGGTGGCTGACTCGCGCAGCCAGCGCCATTTGTGGGTCAGCAGGGTGGCCGCCTTGATCGTGAGTCCTTCCACCGGCGGTACGAGGAACCCGCTGCCACCGGGCAGGACAGGCAGGTCGGTACGGCGGAAGGCGAGTGTCACGAGCGCCGGTGAGGCGTAGTCGACGTCCGACAGTTCGGCCGCGGCGGGGCACTCGCCCTCCAGCAGGCCGGCGGCGGTCCACGCGGGTGCCGCGAGGACCACGCCGTCGGCCGCGAGCGGGCCGCCGGGGGTGCGCACGCTCCATCCGTCGGGAGTGCGTTTCAGCGCGAGCGCCGGGGTGTCGAGAAGGATCCGGCCGCCCTTCTCGCGTACGGCTTCGGCAACGGCGCCCGGCAGCCTGCCGATGCCGCCGCTGATGCCCATGAACACCGGCCCGGCGGGCGCGGCCTGTGACGACGGGCCGTGCGCGGCGGTGACGGAGGCGACCGCGTCGAGCAGCGAAGGGTGCGTGCGGGCCGCCTCGAAGAGGGCCGGAACGGCCGAGCGCATGGAGATGCGGGAGGCGTCGCCCGCGTACACGCCGTCGAGCAGCGGCTCCAGGAGCCGGTCGACGACCTCCTGGCCGTACCGCTCGGCCACGTACGCGCCGATGGACACGTCTCCCGGGACGGGCGTGCGCGGCAGGGTGCGGTCCTGCTCCATGCGGGCGATGCCTTCCGGGGAGATCAGCCCTTCCAGCGCCGCGGCGTCGCCCGGCACGCCCAGGACGGTGCCGCGCGGCAGCGGGTGGAGGGCGGCCCGGCTCCACACGGCCGCGGAGGTCGTCACGGCCGGCTCCAGGCATTCGCCGAGCCCGACGGCGCGGGCCAGGTCGACCGCCTCCGGCCGGAGGGCGAACAGGGCCTCCGCTCCCAGGTCGACGGGAACGCCCGCGATCTCTCCGGCGCGGAGCTTGCCGCCGAGCCGTCCGGACGCCTCCAGGAGCGTCACGCGCGTCCCGGCCTCGACGAGCCGGTGCGCGGCTGCCAGGCCGGAGACGCCGCCTCCCACGACGACGACGTGTTCCGGATCCGGTGCGGTTCGAGCGACCATGTGCGGTGCCTTTCGTGCGAGAGCGGCGCGGTGGATCCCCGGCCCGGTTCCCGGAGCGTCGGCGGGCCGGGGATCCACCCGCAGTCAACGCGCGCGGGCCCGCACCCGACAGGGCCGAACGGCCCCACGGGGTCCCTACCGGGTCCCGGCCGGGTCCCGGCCCGCCCGCTCCGCGCCGGCAGATCGGCCGGCGAACTGCGGAGGCTCTCCCGCCAGTTGCGGCTCGTCGGCTTCGACCCGGCCGACCGCGACTCGTGCGTGGGCGCCGACGGGTCGGTCCCGGCCCGGTGGCCGGGACGCGACCCTCGCGCCCCGGCCACTGCCGGTCACCACTGCCTCAGGCGAGCTCGACGAGCAGGTCGCCGCCTTCCACCTGCTGGACACGGTTGATGGCGAGGCGTGACACCCGTCCACTCCTCGGAGCCGTGATCGAGGCTTCCATCTTCATCGCCTCGATGGTGGCCACCGTCGCGCCGGCTTCGACCTCGTCGCCCTCGGCGACCGCGAGCGTGACCACACCCGCGAACGGCGCGGCGACATGGCCGGGGTCGGAGCGGTCGGCCTTCTCGGTCACCGGGAGGCCGGCGGCCGCGGCCTTGTCGCGTACCTGGATGGGACGCAGCTGGCCGTTGAGCGTGGACATCACGGTGCGCATGCCGCGTTCGTCGGCCTCGCCGATGGCCTCCAGCTCGATGAGCAGCCGCACGCCGGGCCCGAAGTCGACGGCGTACTCCTTGCCGGGGCGCAGCCCGTAGAAGAAGTCCTTGCTGTCGAGCACGCTGGTGTCGCCGAACGCCTGGCGGTGGGCCTCGTACGCCTTCGTCGGGCCGGGGAAGAGCAGCCGGTTCAGCGTGGCGCGCCGGTCCTCGGCGAGGCCCTCGCGGTCCTCCGCCGTCAGCTGCGGGATCGGCTTGGGACCGGCGCGGCCCTGCAGGGCCTTGGTTCGGAAGGGCTCCGGCCAGCCGCCTGGCGGTGTGCCCAGCTCGCCGTGGAGGAAGCCGACGACGGAGTCGGGGATGTCGTACCGGTTCGGCGCCGCCTCGAAGTCCTCGGGCGCCACCCCGGCGCCCACGAGGTGCAGCGCGAGGTCGCCGACCACCTTCGACGAGGGCGTGACCTTCACGAGCCGGCCCAGCATCCGGTCGGCGGCGGCGTAGGTCGACTCGACGTCCTCGAAGCGGTCGCCGAGGCCGAGCGCGCGGGCCTGCGTGCGCAGGTTGGAGAGCTGCCCGCCGGGGATCTCGTGGTGGTAGACGCGCCCGGTCGGCGAGTCGAGACCGGCCTCGAAGGGGGCGTAGATCCTGCGGACGCTCTCCCAGTACGGCTCCAGGTCGCCGACCGCCTGCAGGTCGAGTCCGGTGGGCCGGTCGGAGTGGTCGGTCGCGGCGACGATCGCCGACAGCGAGGGCTGCGAGGTGGTGCCGGCCATGGAGGCCACGGCGCCGTCCACGGCGTCCGCGCCGGCCTGGATCGCCGCGAGGTAGGTGGCGAGCTGGCCGCCCGCGGTGTCGTGGGTGTGCAGGTGCACCGGCAGGCCGAACTCCCGGCGCAGCGCGGAGACGAGCGTGGCGGCGGCGGGGGCGCGCAGCAGGCCGGCCATGTCCTTGACCGCGAGCACGTGGGCGCCCGCGGCGACGATCTTCTCGGCGAGCCGCAGGTAGTAGTCGAGGGTGTAGAGCTTCTCCGCCGGGTCGGAGAGGTCGGAGGTGTAGCAGAGCGCGACCTCCGCGACGGCCGTCCCGGTCTCCCGTACGGCGTCGATGGCGGGCCGCATCTGGTCGACGTCGTTGAGCGCGTCGAAGATCCGGAAGATGTCGATCCCGGTGGCGGCGGCCTCCTGCACGAAGGCGTCGGTCACCTCGGTCGGGTAGGGGGTGTAGCCGACGGTGTTGCGGCCGCGCAGCAGCATCTGCAGACAGATGTTCGGTACGGCTTCGCGCAGCGCGGCAAGACGCTCCCAGGGGTCCTCGGCGAGGAAGCGCAGTGCGACGTCGTAGGTGGCGCCGCCCCAGCATTCGAGGGAGAGCAGCTGCGGCATGGTGTGCGCGACGGTCGGGGCGACGGCGAGCAGGTCCTTGGTGCGGACCCGGGTGGCGAGGAGCGACTGGTGGGCGTCGCGGAAGGTGGTGTCGGTGACGCCGATGGTCGGCGAGGCGCGCAGGCCGCGCGCGAAGCCCTCCGGGCCGAGCGCGGTGAGCCGCTGCTTCGAGCCGGCCGGCGGCGCGCCGGCGGGCAGCGGGGGCAGCTTGGCGGTCGGGGCGATCAGTTCGGGCCGCTGGCCGTGCGGCTTGTTCACGGTGACGTCGGCGAGGTAGGTGAGCAGCTTCGTGCCGCGGTCGGCCGAGTGGCGCGCGGTGAGCAGGTGCGGCCGCTGCTCGATGAAGGCGGTCGTGACGTGCCCGGCCTGGAAGTCCGGGTCGTCGAGCACGGCCTGGAGGAAGGGGATGTTGGTGGACACGCCCCGGATGCGGAACTCGGCGACCGCGCGCCGGGCCCGGCCGACGGCGGCCCGGAAGTCCCGGCCACGGCAGGTCAGCTTGACCAGCATCGAGTCGAAGTGGGCGCTGACCTCCGTGCCGGCGTGGGTGGTGCCGCCGTCGAGCCGGATGCCGGAGCCGCCCGGCGAGCGGTAGCCGCTGATCATGCCGGTGTCCGGGCGGAAGCCGTTGGCCGGGTCCTCGGTGGTGATGCGGCACTGCAGCGCGGCGCCGCGCAGCACGACGGACTCCTGCGTCAGGCCCAGGTCGGCGAGGGTCTCGCCGGCGGCGATGCGCAGCTGGGACTGCACCAGGTCGATGTCGGTGACCTCCTCGGTCACCGTGTGCTCGACCTGGATGCGCGGGTTCATCTCGATGAAGACGTGGTTGCCGTCGCGGTCGAGGAGGAACTCCACGGTGCCCGCGTTGCGGTAGCCGATCCGGCGGGCGAACCGCACGGCGTCGTCGCAGATGCGCTGCCGGACGGCCGGGTCGAGGTTCGGGGCGGGCGCGAGCTCGATCACCTTCTGGTGGCGGCGCTGCACGGAGCAGTCGCGCTCGTACAGGTGGATGACGTTTCCCTCGCCGTCGGCGAGGATCTGCACCTCGATGTGGCGGGGGTCGACGACGGCCTTCTCCAGGAAGACGGTGGCGTCGCCGAAGGCGGACTCGGCCTCGCGGGCCGCCGCCTCGATCGACTCGCGCAGCGTCGCCGGGTCCTCGACCCGGCGCATGCCGCGGCCGCCACCGCCCGCGACGGCCTTGACGAAGACGGGGAAGCCGATGTGCTCGGCGGCGGCGACCAGTGCGTCCACGTCGGTGGAGGGAGCCGAGGAGCCGAGCACGGGTACGCCGGCGGCGCGGGCGGCGGCCACCGCGCGCGCCTTGTTGCCGGTCAGTTCCAGGGTGCGCACGTCCGGGCCGACGAAGGTGATGCCCGCCTCCTCGCACGCGCGCGCGAGTTCCGGGTTCTCGGACAGGAATCCGTACCCGGGGTAGACCGCGTCGGCGCCGGCCAGGCGGGCCGCCCGGATGATCTCCGGCACGGAGAGGTACGCCCGTACGGGGTGCCCTTCCTCCCCGATCTCGTACGCCTCGTCGGCCTTCAGCCGGTGCAGCGAGTTTCGGTCCTCGTGCGGGAACACGGCGACGGTGCGCGCCCCCAGTTCGTAGCCGGCGCGGAACGCGCGAATCGCGATCTCCCCGCGGTTGGCTACCAGCACCTTGCGGAACATTGTGATCCCTTCACCAACCAGTGACTTCCTCGAGTTCGCGACGCAGGACTGCGTCGATGCCTCCCCTGCTCCAGTACCACCGGCACAGCCGCGGTACGCGCACCGCGGCCGTTTCCGCGCCGGCGCCGGCGTCCCCGTCGGCGTCGTACCAGGCGAACTCGGTGCGGTGGGCGGCGTGGGCGTGGGCGCCGAGGACGTTGAACTCGGAGAAGCCCCCAGGCGGCCGCCCTGCCACGTAGCGGTCCAGCGGGATCCCGTGACGTTCCAGGGACAGGGCGCGCACTTCCGGGTAGAGCAGCCGCGGATAGGTGAAGGGCGGCTGCTGCATGAAGTCGTAGGCGACCGGGCGGCCCAGGAACTCCTCCGTCGGGGCGAGCCAGGGGCGGTGCCGGCCGAGTCGGGAGACCGCCCGGCGGACGATCCACGGCCGGCCGGCGTCGAGCAGATCGGCAGGCGAGACAGGACGGGTGAAGACGACGTCCGAGTCGACGTGGCAGATCAGGTCGGCGTCCGTGATCTCGTCCGCGTACAGCTTGCTCACCTGCTGCCCCAGGTAGTCGTCCCGGTAGTCCGGGCAGACGCTCAGCCGTACGTCGCCGCCGACCGCCCGGCGCACCGCGGCCGAGCCGGTGCGCGGCGTGACCACGACGACCTCGGCGAAGCCGTGGCACCACCGCTCGATGGCCGCCAGGGCGTACCTCAGCCAGGTGACATCCCGGTGGTAGGTACGGATGAACAGGGCCGTCCGCTGGCTACAGTGACCGACGTGTCCGAGACCGTAGCCGCCTTCTGGTGCCGGGTGCCCAGCCAGGGCAACGTCGGTGACCGGCTCACTCCGTGGCTGATCCGCAGGATCGCCGGCGCCCCGGCCCGATGGGTCGCTCCGCACGCGCCCGGTCGCAAGCACTTCGTCACGGGCAGCGTGGTCGCGCTCGCGGGGCCGGGCTGCGTGGTGTGGGGAGCCGGGGTGATGGAGGCCGGCGAGTACGTCGACCCCCGGGCCGAACTGCTCGCCGTCCGGGGCCCGCTCACCCGGGAGGCGGCCCTGCGCTCGGGTGCGGTGTGTCCCCCGGTCTACGGCGACCCGGGGCTGCTCGTGCCGAGGTTCCTGCCGCGGCGTCCCGTCCGGGCGGGCGGCCGGCTCGCGGTCGTCCCGCACTTCGCCGACAAGGCCCGGGCCCGCCGCGGCGTTCCGGGGGGCTGGCGGATCGTCGACGTGCAGGGCGGCGTCGAGGACGTCGTGGAGCAGTTGACGGCTGCCCGTCTGGTCGCCTCGTCGAGCCTCCACGGCATCGTCCTCAGCCACGCCTACGGGATCCCCGCCGTCTGGATCAGGTTCCGTGACCTGCCCAGCGGCGACGACAGCAAGTTCCACGACTACTTCCTCTCGGTCGGAGTGCCGGTGCCGCCACCGGTGTCCGTCGGCCCCGTCGGCGCGGGCCTCGACCCGGTCGCGCTGGGCGATTTCGCGACGCTCCCGGCGGACCTGCCGGACCTGGACCTGCTCCTGGAGAGGTGCCCCTTCCGATGACCGGCCACGGCCACACCCATGACGGCGATCCGGATCCGCTGCTGGTCCTGCGCGGCATCCGGGACGCGAACTACCACCGCCCCGGCGTCCGTTGCCTGCGGCTGTTCCACGCGGACGCCCCGACCCTCCGCGGCCTCGTCGCGGAGGTGGAGCGGCTCCGCGCCCGGCACTCCCCCTCGCTGGCCGGCGCGCCGGGCCATGTGACGGCCTGGGCCGGTCCGCGCGGCCGGGTGGAGCAGTTCAGTCTGCTCAACGCGTCCGGCCGCTGCGACGACTTCTCCCGGGATCACGACCTGTCCTGCTTCGGCAAACGCTTCCACGACCGCACGCGCTACCCCGCCCTGGCCTCGCTGGCCGGGGCGCTGCCGCACCTGGTCAACTTCCGGGTCAACGTGCTCGGCGCGGGGGCGTCGCTCGCGCCGCACGAGGAGCACAGCGTGGTGCGGTCGCGGGCCGGGACCGTGGGTGTGCGGGCCCGCTTCCATCTGCCGCTGGTCACCGGCCCGGCGGCCACGCTGCTGCTCGACGGCGACGTCCACCGCCTGGAGGCCGGAACCGTCTACCTGGTCAACCACGGCTGTGTGCACGCGGCCACGAACGCCGGGGCCACGGCCCGCGTCCACCTCGTGTGGGACATGCTGGTGACCGCCGCTGCCGCCGAGGTGATGTTCGGTACGGGAGCGGTGCCCGACGGCTTCACCCGTGCCCGGACACGGGCCGTGCGGCCGGCGGGCCGGCGGACGGTCACCCGCTGGGAGCGGATCGCCCCGCAGGTGGCGGAGGCCGAGGCCCGGCACGTCGGCCTGCTCGACCCGCAGTAGCCCGTTCAGTACAGGGTCCTGGAGAACTCGGCCGGGACGTAGTGGAACAACAGGGAGGTGTGGGTGCTCCCGTCCGGCAGGGGCGGGCGCCAGTGCGGCACCTGGGTGCCCCTGAAGAGCACGGCCTCGCCGGGGCGTTGCACCAGGGACAGCCGTCCACGGGCGCTGTCGAGGAGCAGCGGCCAGCCGCCCGGGATTCCCGGTCCGGACTCGCCGAGCAGCAGGGACACCGTGAACTCGCACTGCTCGCGGTCGACGTGCCGGTCCAGGACGGCGCCGCCGCGGTACGCGGAGACGTAGGAGTAAGACGGCCGTACCGGCCGGCCGGCGAGGCGGCCCACCAGAGCGCTGAACTGATGGTGGAAGAAGCGCGACAACGACTCGTTGTACCAGCCGTACCGGCCCCTCACCTGCGCGTCGCCGAGCGGCCACGAGCCCTCCGCGATGAGCCGCTCGTAGTAGTCGAGCAGCGCCTCGCGGTGCCCGGGGCGTACGAGGCGGCCCATCCCGCAGACATCCGTGCGCCCGAACTCCTCGGCGCCTTCGGCCTGCGCCGCCTCGGCCCGCGCCGTCCGTCGCGCACGCGTCTCCGCCGTGCCCAGCGCACCGGCTCCGGCGAGGGCGGCGCGCAGCGGGTCCGGGAAGCCGGGCGGCAGGGGACGCCCGGGAGTGAGTTCGCGCAGCGCCCAGAAGTCCTCGAACCGCACCCAGTACGGGACGAGGGCGCCGGTCTCGGGCTCGTCGGTCCACAGGATCGGGCGGCCGGGCAGGAAGCGGTCGCGGAAGCGGGTCCGGCGCGCCATGCCCAGGGGGATGGTGACGCCTGCCTGGAGCACCGCCGCCGGATCGAGCACCGTGCCGTCTCCGGCGCCGTGGTCAGGCAGTTCGCCGTGGTCCGGGAGCCCGCCACGGTCCGGGAGTTCGCCGGGGTCGGTCTCGTGAAGCCAGCAGGCGAAGGAGGGGTTGTGGCCGGGGGCCTCCGGAGAGGCGCGGTCAGGTCGGGCCGGGCGGGATGTCTGGGGCATCGTTCTCTCGGGCATCGTGGTGCGTCCGTTCGTGAGGCGGCGCAGGGTGTGCCGCACGGCGTCGAGCGCCGACGGGTCGAAGCCGGGTGTGGTGCGCCATTTGCCGGGGCGCGGCGGGCTGATCGTCGTGGCCGACAGCGGCAGGTCCCGGCCCTGGGGCCCGGCGGGCAGGCCCAGGGCCGACTCCAGCCATCGCAGCGTACGGGCCGGTGCGGCGCGCAGTTCGGCGTAGTCGACGTCCACCCAGCGGCCGGCGGGCCGGAGGTCCCGGGCGTCGAGGATCGCCTCCACGGCGGCGGCCCACTGCCGGGCCGCGATCCGCGCGAGGTCCTCGCCGGCCCAGTCGCGCCAGCCCGGTGGCAGCAGCAGGTGCCAGGCCCCGCGTGGCCAGCCGGGCAGATCAGGGATGTTGACGAAGCCCGGATGCCGCCAGGCCCGCACCATGCTGGCCACCGTGTCGCGGGCGTCGCGGCGCAGATGGACGACCGTGGCATCGGGGAACAGCCGCAGCAGGAAGGGAAGCCGCAGGCTGTTCTCCGGGGTCTTCTCCAGGAGTCGGGGCGGCGGCGCGGTCCCAGGACCGCCGGTCCCGGGCCGGCGGCTTCCTCCCGCATCGCGCAGTTCGGCCAGGAACCCGGCCCGCACGGCCTCTCCCCAGGCCGTGGCGTCCTCGGCGTCCAGCGCGTGCGAGGCGTAGCCACGGGCCGCCGGATGGAGTCCGGGCACGCCCTCGATCACCCCTTCGCTCTCGCCGCCGACCGTCCAGAGGGCGGGGTTTCGGGCCAGGGCGTCGAACAGCGCGGTACTGCCAGAACGGGGCGGGGACACGATGATGACGGGCGCCGCCAGCGGGTCCGGGGGGAGCGGGCGGGCGTGGAACGAGGCCGGGGGAAGCGGGCCGGCGGGGAACGTGGCCGCCGGGAACGAAGCCGCGGGAAGCGGGGCAGCGGGCAACGGGGCCGCCGAGCATGCGGCCGACGGAAACGAGTCCGCCGGGACGGCGCGTACCGGGCCGGTGGCCGGTGTCCCCAGCCGGGCCAGAGCGGGGTCGCGGCCGGCGGGGAACGCGGAGAACTCCGCGGCCGCCCCCGCCGAGGCGAAGAGGTAGCGGGCGCGCACTCCCCGGGCGTCGGCCCGCACGGCGCGGGCCAGCAGCTCCGGCACGTCGGGGAAGGGGCCGTGGTGGGCCTCGCGCGCGGCCCGCCTCGCCGGGCCGGGCGGGAGCGCCACGTGGCCCACCACGGACCACGCCGTGACCTCGCCCCGCCCGTCCGGTCGGCCGCTCACGTCCGGTGGATCCAGCCGGTCACGCTGAACCGGCTGTCGGCGAACGCCTTGCTCGGCACGCGGACGGGCAGCACCTCGTGGTCGTGCCGGCTCGGGAAGAAGACGGCGAGGTTCGTGCGCGGCACGATGGTCTGGCTGCGGTCCGTGGGGACGATCCGCCCGTCCTCGACGACCGTCTCGAAGACGCGCAGCTCCCCGCCCGAGAACTGGCGCGGTTCGGTGGAGAAGAAGTAGACGAACGTGAGCTCGCGGGTGTCCCCGTCGTCGCTGTCACGGTGCATGCCGAAGTAGTCCCGGTCGCCGTTGGCCGTCACCTGGAGCTCGATGGGGCCCAGCGGGAACGCCGGGAAGCCGAGGCGGGCCCGTACCGCCTCCAGCTGCTCCTTGATGCGCTCCGTGAACAGTGCCTCGAAAGGACCGAGATCACGGAGGACCGAGCTGCGGCGGACCCGCTCGTCCACCACCGCCGCGCCCGGCCCGCGCGGCTGGATCGTGGCCGCCTTGAAATCGGACTCCCGGTCGAGGACGTACCGGAGGAGGTCGTCCTGCTCCGCGACGGTGAGGAATTCCCGTACGCCTTGGGCGACCTCGTCGATGACGTCGCGCTCGTACCGCCCGGTCCCCGTGGGCACGCCCGCCGGCTTGCTGTAGTGGCCGCCGCGCACCAGTCGGGCGATCTCCGACGCGACGGTGACCCGGTCCACCGTCCACTCCGCCCGCGATCCCAGATAGACCGTCCCGTGGAAGGCCGCGTTGCGCTCGAACACGTCGTCGGCGACCGCGCCCGCGAGCACGTCGACCGAGTCGGCGCCGGCCAGGCCCAGGTTCTTCAGCAGTTCGCGGGCCGGTGCGCGGTACGTCAGATAGCGCGCCGCCTCGGTGAGGAAGACGTCCTCGGTGCGCTCGAAGCCGGCACGGCGCATGGCCAGGTCGACGAGCCTCGACTCCTCGGCGACGAGGTAGTGCACCTGGGCGCCGGGGTCGACGGCCAGCGTCTCGAGCGCCTCCTTGTACAGGGCGGCGTGCAGGCCCGTGTTCGTCAGGTCCTCGTCGGCGACGTGCACCGGGCTCAGTCCCCAGCATCCGTCGGAGACGAGGTGCGTCTGCAGCACCGCGACGATGTTGCGCGCGCCCAGACCCCACGGCGGCCACGGCCGGTCACGGACCGCGGCGAAGATCTGCGAGTCTCCGTCGTGGAACAGCGGCAGCACCACCTCGTCCATGAGGTGCGGTGCGCCCGTGCGCCGGAAGAAGGCGTACAGGGCGGCCTTCGCGGTGTCGCTGAGCTCGTCGAAGATCTCGATCCGCGTGGCGCCGTTGCGATCCGTGAAGAAGTCGCGTCTGATGGGCTGGGTCATGGCCTCTCCTGTCATCTCGCTGGGTCGGTCCTGATGGGGCCGGTGTGACCTGTGCGGCCGGTGAGGCCTGTGTGGTCGCCGTGAACTCTGCGGCCGGTGGTGCCTCTGCGGCCTGTGTGGAAGGACGACGGGTGGACCTCGCCTCGGGGGCGCCGTTTCTGCGGGTGACCGGGCCGGGTGGCGAGGCACTGCCGTGGGTGGTGGTCCGGGCTCCCGTCGTCACGCACGCCCAGCACGCGCGGCTGAGCCGGCTCGCCCGCGAGGGCTGTCGCTTCGTCGGCGCCACGAGCTATCTGGGTTTCCCGGGCGCGGAGTTCCGTGACGAGCGCGACTACGGGCTGCTCTGCGAAGCGTGGCTGCACTGCTTCCGGGACCCGGACCGCTTCCTGCCGCCGAACGGGCCACGGGCCCTGGTGAGCGAGTCCGACTTCACCGACCCGCTCCGCGTCGACCCGCGCCGGGTCGGCCTTCGCCCGGCGACCGGGGCGCTGCCGCCGGAACTGCTCGCGGACGTGGTCCACGTATCGGGTGCGGAACCCTGGCGGCAGCGGGCCAAGAACTGGCCGCTCGCCGCACGCTGCCTGCGCCGGCTGGCCGCGGAGACCGGCCTGCGGATCCTGGTCGTCGACGCCCCGCCCGACGCGGACCCGGCGCCCGGCGTCACCTTGACGGGGCCGCTGGAGTGGCACCTGCTGCTCGCCGTGGTCTCGGCCGCGCGCTGCCTGTTCGTACCGGCCGTTCTCGACGCGTCGCCGAGGGTGCTCGCCGAGGCGCTCTGCCTGGACGTGCCCGTCGTCGTCAACCGGGCGATCCTGGGCGGCTGGCAGTACGTCAACCCCTTCACCGGCGTCTTCTTCGACGGCGAGGACGACGTGGTGCGCGCCGTTCTGGAGGCGGTCGGCGGCGCGCGCCGGCCGCGCTCCTGGTTCCTGGCCCATCACGGGCCGGCCCGCGCGGGCGCCCGCGTCCTCCGGCTGCTGCGCGCCCTCGATCCATCGCTGCCGGCCCTCAGCCATGTGCTGCTCGCCTCCGACCGGGGCCTGCCGGAACCCGCTGAGCCGGGGACACGTTGAGGACCAGCCGCGACGGTCCCTCCATGGGTGACCGGTGGATCCACGCGTCCGTCACGGGATGCGGCGACCAGTGCCGTCGCACGTCGATGTGCCGGAAGTACACGGTCGCGTCCGGCGGCACCCGGTGCACGACGGCCCGCGGCCGCAGGAACGACGGCGTCTCGTCCATGGCGACCAGCGGCCCGAGCGCCGCACCGGGCGTCGCCTCGCCACAGGAGCCGCAGGCCCCGGCCCCGGCCTCCCGCGCCATCCGCTCCCGGCGGGACAGATACGCGTAGAAGTCCTTCATGCTCACGACGTCGTCGCACGCCACGTACTCGGTCGTCGGCCCGTTGTAGACCCGTACGGCACCGGTCGTGGGCGCCTGCGGCGGAACCGTGTCGACGTGGAACCCGCAGCGGCGGGTGGGTGCCTCGGTGAAGACCCGCACCATCACGCGCCGCACCCGCGTCGTGGCCGTCACCTGCTCCACGATCCCCGTCATGTCGTCGAGCAGCGCCCGAGCGACCGCCCCGTCCGTACGGGCCAGGGCCGTGCGGGCCCAGTCGGCGAACTCGTCGCGGGAGACCGCGGCCAGCGTGGTACGGGCGATGACGAGCCGACGTGCGACCACCAGCTCGGCCAACTCGTCCAGCCAGCACGGACGTTCACCCCGGGCCAGGATGACGGCGGTCGGGCCGGGGTCCGACAGTCGGGCGATGTCCTGCGCCGTCTCCCCGCGGAGGACACCGCTGGGAAACGTCTCCTCGTCGATGGGGACCACGGACGGGACCGTAGTCGCGGTCCGGGCCGGATCCCGGCCCGACAGGCAGGGCCGGGTCCGCGAGAACCCGTTCGGCCGAGACGCGGGGCTGCGGCGCGGCTGCGGCACGGCGTCCAAGCAGCGCGTCCCCGGCACCGTCCCGGCACCGCGCCGCGGTCACCAGTCGACGTGCGCGGTGATCCAGCGGATCAGGCCGTCCTCGTCGTCCGCGGGCGGCAGTTCGGGAGCGGCGGTGAGCGGGGTGCACGACAGCTGGAGGTGGGTGAGATAGCCGTACGGGCCGTTGTCGGCGGCCGGGCCCAGAACGACGGCGTGGGTGGCGGTGCGCCAGATGCGCTGGGTCAGGTCCGGTCCGGTCGCGACGGCCGCCGAGGACAGCACCGTACGTTCGGGAGGCGCGCCGAGATGGGCGCTGACCACCTGGGCGGCCTGGGCGAGGACTTCCTCGCAGTCCTGCTCGGTGCAGGGCCGGCGGCCGGTCCAGCCGGGCTGCTTCTCCCAGGCGTCGAGCAGGCCGTTCAGCCATGGCCCGTTGGCCATGCGCTCGTCGTGCGGGTCCACCGGGTACAGCTCGCCGAAGACGAGGAAGGCGCGGGCGTCCGGGTCGCCGAACGGGCTGAACGTCTCGCTGCACATCACATGCCCGTGGGCGGTGCGATAGGACTCGCAGACCAGCTGGTCCTCCCACTCCCATCCCCGCCGCCGCGCCTCCTCGTCCACGGCGTCCGCGTCCTCGGGGACCGGCGGGGCGGCCGGCAACCCCAGGAATTCGGCGACGGCTTCGGCGGTCAGGGGCCGGTGGGCGAGGGCATGGACGGTCGGCTGCATGCCCCTCACCATAGATGCGCTGGTCAGGAGGGCTCGTCCAGGGGTTACGTCAGTGTCACGCAGGCTCCGTCCGGGAGTTCCGTCTTCGTCAGGCGACTCCGCGGATGCGGCGGACGAGGAGGCCGCCGGCGAGGGTGACCACGGCGGCCGCGGTGTAGAGGCCGGTGTAGCCGCCGAGGTGGGCGATGACCGGGGAGGCGAGGGCGGGGGCGAGGACCTGGGGGCCGGAGTTGGCGATGTTGATGACGCCCAGGTCCTTGGCGCGGTCCGCGGCCTCGGGCAGGACCTGGGTGACCAGGGCCTGGTCGACGGCGAGGTAGATGCCGTAGCCGGCGCCCAGGACCGCCGCGGCGGCGAGGGCGGACGGCCAGGTGTGGACCAGGGCGAGCAGCAGCGCGGCGGCGGCCATGACCAGGGAGCAGGCGACGACGAAGGTCTTGCGGCGGCCGGCCCGGTCCGAGAGGACCCCGACGGGGATGGCCGTGGCCGCGGCGCAGAGCGTGTAGACGACGGTGAGGATCAGCACGCCCGTGCCCGGGTCGTCGTAGTGGACGGCGTCGGCGAGGAAGTAGAAGAGGTAGAGGGTGCCGAGGGCGTTGCCCAGGTTGATCAGGAAGCGGGTGAGCCAGGCCCAGCCGAAGTCGGGGTGCCGGCGGGGGCTGACCCAGAACGAGCGGGCGAAGGCGCGGGCGTCGAAGGCGGGGCGCAGATCCCGGGGCAGCGCGGGCTCGCCGTGGCGCAGCACGAACGGGAGGGCGAGGGCGACGGTGAGCACGGCGAGGGTGGCGTAGCCGGAGGTGACGCCGGTGATCAGCAGAGCGGTGATCAGTGCGCCGAGGACCAGGCCGAAGGACTGCATGAGGCCGGTCCAGCCGGAGACCTGCGCGCGTTGGGCGAGGGGCACGCGGTCGGCGACGGGGGTGGTGACACCGGCGAGCATCGCGTTCAGGCCGGCCTGCGCGAGGCACCAGCCGACGGCGACCCCGGCGACGGTGTGCTGCGCGGCGGTGACCGCCAGCCCCGCCGCGCCGGCGAGGGCGCCGCCGAGGATCCAGGGCCGGCGGCGGCCGAAGCGGCTCGTGGTCCGGTCCGACCAGGCGCCGGCGAGCGGATTGGCCACCACCGCGACGAGTGCGCCGAGGCCGGTGACGAGCGAGAGCGCGGCGTTCTTGTCGTGCGGGTCGATGTGCTCCAGCTGGAGCGGCAGGAGAATCTGGATGGGCGTCATGAACGCCATGAAGACGGCGAGCGTGGCCAGCGAGAGGCCTGTCGTCCAGCCGGGCGTGACCGGGAGGCTGGGCTCGGCGAAGACGGCGGCACCGGCTTCGCCGGCCGAGCCGGCCGGGTCCGTCGAGCCTGCCGGGTCCGCCGGGTCCCCCGCGAGGGCCTGGGCCATGGTGACTCCGTCGGTCAGGGCCGCTGGGCGGCGATCAGGTTGCGGTACCAGTCGAAACTCGCCCGGGGCGTGCGCAGTCGGGTGGCGAAGTCGACCTCGACCAGTCCGAACCGCTGGTGGTAGCCCTCGGCCCATTCGAAGTTGTCGAGCAGTGACCAGGTGAAGTAGCCGCGCATGTCGACGCCTTGGGCCATGGCCCGGGCGATCGCGGCGATGTGTCCGGCGAGGTAGTCGATACGCGCCTGGTCCTGTGTCCCGGCGGGCTGCGAGCAGCCGTTCTCGGTGATCCACAGAGGCGGGAGCGCATCGCCGTAGCGGGCCTTGAGGCCGGTGAGCAGTTCCGTGAGCCCGTCGGGGACGACCGGCCAGCCGAACGCGGTGCGCGGGTACGACTGTTCCGGCTCGGCGAGGTCGAAGGGCAGCCCGGCGGCCGGATCGGCGGGGGCGGTGACCCAGGTCGGGTTGTAGTAGTTGATGCCGAGGCCGTCGAGCGGGGCGGCGATGGTGGCGAGGTCGCCGTCACGGACCACGCCTCCCCAGGTCGGGTCGGTCGTCCCGTACGCCGACAGGTCGGGATAACTCCCTCTCAGGAGAGGGTCGTTGAAGAGACGGTTGTGCAGGATGTCGTACGCCGAGGCCGCGGCGAGGTCCTCGTCCGAACGCGCGTCGGAGCGGAGGCGGACCGGTGTGCAGTTGTTGGCGATCAACACCTCCACGTCCGGCACGGCGGCCCGCAGCGCCGCGGTCGCGAGGCCGTGGGCGAGGAGCTGGTGGTGCGCGACGGGCAGGGCGTCCAGCATCAGGGCGCGGCCCGGGGCGTGGACGCCGAATCCGTAGCCGAACGACATGTGCACGAAGGGCTCGTTCAGGGTGATCCACCGCTTGACGCGGTCGCCGAGCCGCTCGGCGGCCACGGCCGCGTACTCTCCGAAACGGTGCGCGGTCTCGCGGTTCAGCCAGCCGCCCTCGTCCTCGAGCGCCTGCGGCAGGTCCCAGTGGAACAGGGTCGGGGTGGGTTCGATCCCGGCGTCGAGCAGCGCGTCGACGAGGCGGTCGTAGAAGTCGAGGCCACGCGGCTCGACCTCGCCGGCGCCGGTCGGCAGGATCCGCGGCCAGGAGAGCGAGAAGCGGTACGCGTCGAGCCCGAGCCGCCGCATCAGTGCGACGTCCTCGTCGAGCCGGTGGTAGTGGTCGCAGGCGACGTCGCCGGTGTGCCCGTCCCGGACGGCGCCGGGGCGGCGGACGAAGGTGTCCCAGATCGAGGCGCCCTTGCCGTCCGCGTCGGCGGCGCCCTCGATCTGGTAGGCGGCGGTGGAGGCACCCCAGACGAAGTCGGCGGGGAATCGGGGAAGTCGGGGCGGTTCGGTGGAGCCGGTGGAGCCGGTGGTCATGGGCGCAGCCTTCCGTCCGGGGCGGGCGGCACCATAACATGAACAAATGTTCACGTTCTATGGGCGTGAAGGGCCGCCTCGGTGGACTCCGCGGCCCTCAGTCGCCTGCGGTGGCCAGCCGGCCGCGCAGGTCCTCCCAGTAGGAGTTCAGCATCCGCTTGAGCTCGTCGACGGTTCCCAGGTCCGGCTCGCCGCCGCCCTTGAACACCTCGTGCAGCACGGCATTGGCCGCCCACACCACCATCCGCGCCGCCCGCCGGAGCGGCTCCCCACCGGGCCTGCCGGTCACCTGCTCGACGATGCGCTCCAGGCCCTCGGCGATGAGCGCGTTGCTGGCCTCGTCGGCCCTGGCCAGCTCGGGGCTGAGATGCCGCCCGGCCCACAGCGCCATGCCGCCCGGCTGGGACCGGAACAGCTCGGCGTAAACGTCGACCATCGTGCCGACCAGGTCGGTCAGTTCACCCTTGACGGCCCGCTCGACGAGCCCGTCGATGGCCGTCTTGAACCCGTCCAGATACCGCTGCCCGAGCGCGTCCACGACAGCGCCCTTGTCCGGATAGAACTGGTAGATGCTCCCGACCGGGGCCCCCGCCTCCTCGGCGACCCGCCGCATCGTCAGCGCCTCGTATCCCTCGCGCGCCAGGATCCGATCGGCCGCGGCAAGAATCGCCTCGACCCGAGCCCGGCTCCGCGCCTGCTGCGGCTGCCTCCGCACCCGGGGCCTGGGCTTGGCCTCGGGCTTGGCCTCGGATTTCGCCTGCGGACTCGTCGCTTCCGTCACCACACACGCTCCCGGTCGTCCGAAGCCGCGAACGTAACACGCGGCCGTGGACGCACCGCCGGGGTCGACCCGCCCCCACTACACCCGCGGCGCGAGGTCCGGGTGTTCCTTCAGCAAGCGGGGCGGTGCCGCCTGTTGCCAGGAGTCGAGGACGATCGCCCGCAGTTCGTCCGCGTCGTCGACGGCGGCCAGGCGCACCCGGACCCAGGCGAAGGACGCCTCGTGGCCGGCGATCCAGAACTTGTCGGGCTCGGCCAGGACCAGTTCGTCGCGTTCCACCTTGGGGCAGCGGACCGCCATCGAGGTCTCGTTCTCGGGGAGGGTCAGGAACATCTTTCCGGCGACGCGGAAGGTGGGCATGGACCATGCCTCCTTCTCGGTCGTCTCGGGCAGCGCGAGCGCGAGCGCGCGGACTTCGTCGGAGGTGCTCATGGTCAGACCGTACGACGGCCCACTGACATCGACCCCCCGTGGCGGCATAGGGTTCGATCGGCACGGTCGGCACGGAAACGGCGGTGGGGCGGGGAGATGACGGTGGAGTCGGCGCGGCGGTGGGATTCGGTCCTGGACGCGGTGGTGGTGTACGCGCAGGGCGCGCTGTGCCGGCGGCTGGCGTGGGGTGTCGTACCGACGGACGGACGGCGGGTGCGGGTCGCGGGGCTGCCGAGGGCGCTGGATCCCGGCTCGCTGCGGGCGCGGGTGCTCGGCGGGTCGGGCACCCGGGTCACCGAGGCCCGGGTGGAGGTGGAGGCCGGGCCGGCCGGCGGTGCGCGGAACGGCACGGGGCGGCGTGAGGTGGAGCGGCTGCGTGACGCGTACGCCGCGGCGCGGGCCCGTCGGGACCGGCAGTTGGGGCTGATCGAGGAGGTCGGCGGGCTGCGGCCGGTGCCGCCGGGCCGCAAGCGCGAGGACCCGCACCGGCGTACGCCCGTCGAGGCGTGGCTGGAGCTCGCGGACTTCGTCGACGCGCGGCTGACGGGTCTGCACGCCCGGCTGGCGGAGCTGGAGGAGGCGCTGCGGCGCGCCGAGCACGAGCTGGGCGTCGCCGAGGACCGGCTCGCCCGCGCCTCGACCGACGCGCCGTCCGGGTATGTCGACGCCACCGTCTGCGCGGTGCTGACCCTGAACGGTGAGGCGGGCGACGAGGTGGAGCTGGAGGTCGAGTACGGCGTGCCGGGCGCGGTCTGGGTGCCGGCCTACCGGCTGAGCCACCGTCAGGGCGACGGCAGCGGCCGTCTGGTGCTGCGCGCGTCGGTGGCCCAGCGGACCGGCGAGGACTGGACGGGCGTGCGCGTGGCGTTCGCCACGGCCGACCTGCGGCGCCGCACCGACCTGCCCAGGCTCGGCTCGCTGCGGATCGGGCGCAGTCAGCCCGCTCCGGCGCCGGCCGGCTGGCGGGAGCCGCCGGCGGGGCTCGTGGATCTGTTCACGGGGTACGACGCGCAGGGCCCCCGCCCGCTGGACCGCGGCCGTCCGGGTGCGGCCGCCGCCGCGCCGGTACCCGTCGGCGGTGCCGCAGGTGGCCCCGCCATGCCGGTCCCGCCACCGCCGCCCCCGCCGCCGTTGGCCGCGCCGGCATCCGTGCCGGCAGCCGCGCCCGTACCGGCACCGGTGCCGCAGGGGTACGGCGGCCCGCCCCCGCCCGGTGGTGCGTACCGGGCCGCTCCCCGCGGCCCGGCGGCTCCCGGCGGCCCGGCGGCCCCCGGCGCCGCTCCCCCGCCGCCACCGGTACCGGCCTCCGTCGTGGTCCCTGCCCCTGTCCCGGCCCCCGCCGCGCCGCCGCCGGCCGGTCCGCCGCAGCCGAGCGGCGCCGAACTGGACTACACCGCCCTCGAACTGTGCGGTCCGGACGAGCCGGGGACCCGCCGCGGCCGGCTGTTTCCCGGTGCGCCGTTCGACCCGGTGGCCGCCGAGTTCCGGCGGCGCGCCGAGGCCGTGGCGGCGCTGCCGCTGCCCGGGCACGCCGTGCGGCCACGGGAGTCGGCCGGTTCCTTCGACCACCGTTTCGACGCCGCCGCCCGCGCGGACATCCCGTCGGACGGCACCTGGCACACGGTCACCGTGGGCGAGATCGCGGTCGGTCTGCGGACCGAGTACCTGTGCGTGCCGTCCGTGGAACCGGCCGTGTACGCGACGCTCGTGCTGTCCAACGCCTCCGACCAGGCGCTGCTCGCCGGCCCGGTGGAGGTCACCGTCGACGACGACTTCCTGCTGACCGCCGCGCTGCCCACGCTGGCGCCCGGCGGGGTGCGGCGGGTGGGGCTCGGGCCGGCCGAGGGCATCCGGGTGACCCGCCGTACGCACATGAACGAGTCGACCGCGGGTCTGCGCAACAACACGACCGTCCTCGACCACCGCGTCCACGTGGAGCTGGCCAACCGGCTGCCGCGGCCGGTCACCGTGGAGGTGCGCGAGCGGGTGCCGGTCACGTCCGAACCGGACGTACGGATCGAGGAACGGGCCGACTGGGCGGCGCCCGACGACGGGGCCGGGCCCGAGCAGCACGCCCCGGGCACCCGCCTCTGGCGGGTGGACCTGCCCGCCGGCGGCACCACCGCCCTCGACGGCGGCTACGAGATCCGCATCCCGGCGGGCAAGGCCCTCGTCGATGGCAACCGCAGGAGCTGAGCCTTCATGTCCACGATGAACACGCCCACGCCGGCCGACCCGGTCGACCCCAACGGGCCCGTCGACCCGACCGGCCCCGCCGATCCGGTCGCACCGGTCACCCCGGTCGGCCCCCTCGCGCTGCCCGTCACCGCAGTCACCTGTCTGGAGGACCGCGCGCTCATCGAGCGCGCCGCCGTGCTCGAACTGCGCCCGGGGGTGCAGCGGCTGCGGCTCGGGCCGGTCAGCGCGCTGGCCGTCGACCGTACGCTGCACGCCGAACTGACCGCCGATCACCCCGCCGCCGTGCTCGACGTCCGGATCGTCCGCACCTGGACTCCGCGCGGTCCGCTGCCGGACGCGGACGAGGACTCCGCGCTGCGCCGGCGTCTGCGCGCCCTGGCGGAGGAGCGGTTCGCGCTCGACGGGCGGCGCGACCGGTTGCGGACCCGGCTGGAGCTGCTCGGCCGGCTCGCCGCCGACCTGCTGCGGGAGATCGGCGAGGGCGCCGGGGCCGGTGAGACGGACCCGGCGCGCTGGGCCGGCGAGCTGGACCGGGTGGACGAGGAGCGCGACACGTACGCCGAGGAGCTCCGCGTCGTCGAGGCCCGGCTGGTGTCGCTGGGCGCGGAGCAGGCGGACACCGAGCGGGCCCTCGAAGTCGCCGAAGAGGAACCCGCCGAGCTGCTCGGACATGTCGAGCTGACCGTCGAAGCCACGGCGACCGGACCGGCCCGGCTGCGACTGACCCACCTCACTCCGTGCGCGCTGTGGCGGCCCGCCTACCGCGCCGTGCTCGACGGGGACGGGCTGACGCTGGAGACCGACGCGGTGGTCTGGCAGCGGACCGGCGAGGACTGGTCGGACGTACGCCTGACGCTGTCGACGGCCCGTTCCGCGCTGGCCGGTGAGCCGCCGCGGCTCGTCGAGGACCGGCTGACCCTCAAGGACCGCACGGCGGCGGAGCGCCGTACCGTCGACGTCGAACTGCGTGAGGAGCGGACCGCGGACCTCGGTCCGCTGCCGGTGCTGGGCCTGCCGGGCGTGGACGACGGCGGCGAGACGCGCGTGCTGCACTCCCCCGCGCCCGTCTCCGTGCCCTCGGACGGGCGCGCCCACCGGGTGCGGCTCTCCTCCTTCACCACGCCCGCGCGCAGCGAGAACGCCTGCTCGCCGGAGCTTTCGCCGCTGGTCACCCAGGTCGTACGGTTCGACAACCAGTCGGGCCACGCACTGCTCGCCGGGCCGGTCGACCTGGTTCGCGGCCACGGTTTCAGCGGGCGCGGCACCCTGGACTTCACCCCTCCCGGCGCCCCTGTCGAGCTCGCCTTCGGCAGTTGCGACGACCACCGGGTCGTCCGCCGCGCCGAGGAGTCCCGCGAGACCGCGGGCCTGTCCCAGCGGACCGTCGTCACCCGTACGGTACGGCTGCACGTGTCCCGGTTCTCGGCGCCCGGCGAACAAGGCGACCGCGTGATCGCGGTGCGGGAGCGGATCCCGGTCTCCGAGGTGGCGTCCGTGGAGGTACGCCTCCTGAAGGACTCCTGCTCGCCGGTGCCGGACGCGGTCGACGCCGACGGCATCGCCCGCTGGGACGTGCCTCTCGCGCCGGGCGGCCGGCGGACGGTGACCCTGGCGTACGAGATCGCGGCGAAGGCGAAGGTCAGCGGGATCTGAACCAACGGCGGAGGTCGCTGGGCGGGGGGCGCTGGGCCGAGGGTGAACGGGCCGGCCCGGCGCCTGGCGGTCAGCGGGCCGCCGCGGCCGCGTTCGGGTGGTAGTCGTCGTGGTCGTCGTAGTCGTCGTAGTCGATCGTCCCGGACGTGATCTGGCCCGCGAGTCCCAGCAGGAGGAAGAGCCAGACCAGGACCTTCGCGGAGGTGTCCAGGAGCAGGGGGCGCGTGGCGGAACGCTGCCGGGGCGCGGCAGGTGCCGGGGCCGGGATCGGCGCGGGGGCCGGGACCGGGGACGGGGCGTCGTCGCCCAGGATGCCCTTGGGGTAGACGGGGGTCAGCATCATCGCGTACGCGGACAGCCGCATCCGGTAGCGGACGACGGCCGCGGTGGCGCCGAAGACGGGTTCGGGGAGACGTCCCAGGACGATTCCGATCAGCCAGAACACCCAGCTGACCGCGAACCAGCCGGACTGCGCGAGGCTGCTGACGATCTGTGCCGGGATCATCAGGAACAGCCGGAACAGCACGGCGAGGCGGTTGAGCGGGGTGCCGCGGAGCTCGATGCGGACGGGGTAGTCGGGCGCGTCGAAGGCGAACGGCGGATATCGGTCGACGAGCAGGGCGGAGCTCGCCATGACCCGGGTCTGATAGGCGAGCACCGCACCGAGGAACGACCCGATCCCGTCCGGCAGACGGCCCAGGACCAGGGCGCTGAACCAGCCCGCCACGGTGACGAAGAACGCGGCGAAGGACAGGACGGCGACGACGACGAACTGCGGCAGGAGCAGCAGCCAGCGCAGCAGCACCGTCCAGCGGCGCTGCCGCCCCGGAGGGGGGATGTCCAGGGGCGGCCGGAACTCGTCCTCGTCGGTGTACTCCGGAGGCCGGGGCTCCCATCCTGCTGCCATTGGCCGCCTCCTTCGTATCCCGCGTGTCCCGGTGTCCGCCCGGCACTCCCCTGCTGCGCCCGTGCACCTCGATGGTGGCGCGTCGGTACGGACACCGCACCGCCACCGGGGCCACAGGAGTTACCGCGGGCCGGACGGGGCCGGCCGGACAGGCCCTAGCCCAGCCAGCCCCGCAGCAGCTCCTCCCGCTCGGTCTTCCTGGGCGCCGACCCGCCTTCCCAGGCACGGCCCCACTCCGACATCGCCGCCAGCGTCGTCTGCATCGTCGCGGCGCCCTCGGTGAGACGGGACAGCAGCTCGCGGGAGAGATCGGCCTCGGTCTGGGAGTAGCCGACGGCCGCGGCGGAGTACGCCCCCAACTCGTACTCGCCGTCGGCCGCGTCCACGCACACCGTCATCAGCGGAGGCGCCTCGACCTCCGGGCCCATCCCCATGGGCAGGGCCAGCTCCTGCACGGTCGCCAAGGCCACTTCCGCGACCGCGCCGACCTGCCGCATCAGCGACTTCACGGGTACTCCGCCCACGGTCAGGGCCCGCACGTCCTCCCACAGATGCAGGCCGGACTGCCCGTCGCCGAGCCCCACCACGCCTTCGGAGGTCAGCCGCACCCCGGGGGCGGGCCCGGACGGCTTCGCGCCCACGTACACGTCGCCCTCGACGATCCAGAACAGGCCCACCATGGCCATGGGTTGCTCACTTCCCCCGACGGCGGCAGCGCCGCCGTCCCACACATCAAACGATCAGGTCACCTCCGGCAACGCGGCAAGCGGAGGGAAAGTTCCCGCACCCCGGCCCGGTGCTCGTCGCGGACGCAGTGCTCTACTTGCAGTTCCTCCCCGCTCGAACGACAGGTGTGAAGACGTGCAACTCGCCGACAGCAATCGGCTCTCGCTGAAAGGGCTCCTCCAGGAACGCCGCGCGGCCATCAGTCCCGAATCCGCCGGGTTTCCGCGGCGGACGTCCGGGCGTGGGCGGCGGGCCGTCGGGCTGAGTCAGGAGCAGATGGACTGTCTGCTGCACCGTGCGCCCGGTACGTACAACCGGTTCGAGAACGGGCAGCTGGCCAAGGTGTCGAACGAGTTCCTGACCGCCGTGGCCAAGGCGCTGCGGCTCAACGAGCAGGAGTGGACGATCCTGTGGCGGCTGGCGCGGCGGGAGAATCCGCCGTATGCCCTGCACGAGGACTCCGGGATGACGGTGCCCGGGGTGTGGCGGGGCGTGATGGAGCGGATCAACGGGGCGATGGCGTATGTGACCGACGCCGAGTGGAACGTGCTGGCGCACAACGAGGACTACCGGAGCCTGTTCCCGCGCGGTGAGCCGCCGGCGAACACGATGCGGTGGATGCTGCTCGACGACGAGGCGCGTACGGAGGTGCTGACGGACTGGGAGGGCCGGTGGGCGCCCCTGGTGATGCCCCAGTTGCGGCACGCCCGGGAGATGCGGCCGGACAACGCGACGCTGGCGCGGATCGAGGCGGACGTTCTGGCGGACCCGGTGGCGGGGCCGATCTACCGGGAGGCGGCGACCGCGCCGATCCCGTACCCGGACGGGTCCGAGCGGCCCATCCACCATGCCGTGCACGGTCCCGGCTGGGTGACGACGTGTGTGGCCGAGCCCGTCACCTCGCCCGGTTCGCGGGTCATGCTGCTGGTCTACACGCCGGGCAGGTCGCTCGCCGAGCGGCATCCGGTGCTGTCGGCGCCGCTGAGGTCCTGAGGGGTACCGGACGGGGGAACAACCGGCACCCATCACGTACGTTTTCCCCTACCCCGACCCGAGGAGTCTCAGCCGTGGCTCACATAGCCCGCCCCGCCATAGCCCTGCCCCCGAACCTGGTCACCACCGACGAGCTGTGCGCCGACATCCGTGCCGCGCACCCCGAGCTGCCCCGGCTGGAGGCCTATCTGCGGATCGCCCGGGCGACCACCGTGGAGAAGCGGTACTTCACGCGCCCGCTGTCCGCGCCGACCGTCTCCGGCACCGCACCGATCGAGGAGCGCAACGGCGCGGCGTTCGAGGACGCGCTGCGGCTGGCCGTCGCGTCGGGCCGCCAGGCCCTGGCGAACGCCGGGCTCGCGCCCGAGGACGTGGACTGTGTCATCACCAGCCACACGACCTCGTGGGCGGTGCCCTCGCTCGACGTGTCGCTGGTGTACGAGCTCGGGCTGCGGGCCGACGTACGGCGGATCCCGATGGCCAGCGTCGGCTGCGCGGGCGGCGCCCAGGCGATCGTGTACGCGCGGGACGACATCAGGGCGCATCCCGGCGCGAACGTCCTGATCGTCGTCGCCGAGTGCCTGTCGGCGGCGACGTACAACCACGTCGACACCAGCCGTGAGTCCATGATCTACAAGGTGCTGTTCGGGGACGGCTCCGGTGCCGTGGTCGTGTCGGACACCCCGCGGTGGGACGGCCCGAGCATGGAGATCGGCGACACGTTCCAGTACGTGCTGCCGGAGAGCATCAGCCGCTACAAGGGGCGGCTGACCGCCGAGGGGCTGCACTTCGACTCCACCGACGCCGCCACCCGCGCACTGAACGACTCCCTCCCGGAGCTCCACAAGTGGCTGGACGGGCGGCCGACCGACTTCGTCGTGGTGCACCCCGGCGGGCCGCGCATCATCCTCGACGCCGCCGACGGTCTCGGGCTCGACCCCGACAAGGCCACGGGCGACCTGACACACTCCTGGGCGAGCCTCGCGGAGTGCGGAAACCTCGGGGGCTCGGCCGTCCTGGACGTGCTGGCCCGGACGTTCGACGCCCCTCCGGCGCACGACAGCGAGGGCCTGCTCGTCGGCTTCGGCCCCGGTTTCATCCTCGCCGCGGCGTACGGGCGCTGGCACCACCCCGGCGCCTGACGCCCGGCCCCGGACACCACGCCGGCGGCGCCCGCCGACGACCGTCGACGAACGGCGCCGTGCGGGGCGTCGTACCGGGGCCGTCCGGCGAACCGGCCGGCATGTGGTGCTGTCGGCCCGGGCGTGGTGTACCGCCGCTTCGGCGAATGGGGCCTCAACTCCTCCTGCCGCCCTGCCACTTGAGCCGATTTGAGCGCAGGGGATTGACGGTTACATGATCACCGGATTTCCTGTGACCCGCAACGTTTGATTGCGCGTGATTCTGGTCGATTGTGTCGCACTCGCAGGTCACTTCCCACCACAGGAGCCTCCACATGCCCACCCCGCGCTCCCGCCTCGCCCCCGTTGCCGCGACGGTTCTCGCCGCCGCTCTCGGCCTCACCGCGTGTTCGAGCGGACAGGCGCCGTCCGGCTCGTCCGGCGACGTCGCCAAGGTGGAGGGCAAGATATCCCTGACGTACCTGCAGAAGCAGGGCGACCAGGAGTACTTCATCGGCGAGGCAGCCGGCGCGAAGGCGAAGGCGGCCGAGCTCGGCGTCGCCCTGAAGGTGGTCAACCTGGGCAACGACGCCAACAAGACCGTCAGCGAGGTCCAGTCCGCGATCGCGCAGAAGAGCAACGGCCTGATCATCGTGGTCCCCGACCCCGCGGTCGGACCGCAGGTCGTCCAGGCCGCCCGGGACGCCAAGGTCGCCCTGCTCACCTCCGACGACCAGATCTGCACCACCGGCCCGGCCCCCGAGTCCTGCGCGAAGAACGATCTGGTGCCGCGGATCGGCTTCAGCGGCGAGCAGATGGGCGGCGAGGTCGGCAAGCGGGCCGCCCAGGAGTTCAAGAAGGCCGGCTGGAACGCGGCCGACACCCGGATCATCGCCGCCTGGAAGCAGGACGTCACCGTCTGCGGCGACCGCGTCAAGGCCGCCACGGCGGCCTTCGACTCGGCCGTCCACGGCGTGCGGGGCCTCGACGTTGCCACCGACAACACCCCCACCGGCGCCCAGGACAAGGTCGCGGCCACGATCACCGCCAACCCCGGCGTCAAGCACTGGGTCGTCTGGGGCTGCAACGACGAGAACGTCCAGGGCGGCGTCACCGCCCTGCAGAACGCCGGCATCGACGCCGAGGACATCATCGGCGTCGGCCTCGGCGCCTACCTCGCCTGCAAGGACTGGCAGTCCGGCAAGCCGTCCGGCATGAAGGCGGCGCTGTTCATCAACGGCAAGGACGTCGGCGCCCTCGCCGTCCAGACCATGTACGACCGCCTCAAGAACGGCAAGGACTTCCCGGCCGAGGCGTTCGCCCCGACCAAGATGGTCGACGCCGCGAGCTGGCAGGCCGCCGGCGTCTCCTGCAGCTGACGCGTCCCCGCTCCCGTCCCGCCCCTCCACGCGTGAGTGAGGCCCCATGACCAGCACCGCGGCCGCCGGCCTGTCCGCCGAGAACGTCTCCAAGCGCTTCGGCGCCGTCCACGCGCTGCAGGACGTCACCCTGCACTTCCCGCCCGGCCAGGTCACCGCCCTGATGGGTGAGAACGGCGCCGGCAAGTCCACCCTCCTGCGCGTCCTGACCGGCGACCACCGGCCGACCGAGGGGCGGGTCCTGCTGGACGGAACGCCGCTCGACCTCGCCTCGCCGATCGACGCGCGCCGGGCCGGGATCCGGATCATCCCGCAGGAGCCGGAGATCATCCCGCACGTCTCGGTCGCCGAGAACGTGTACGCCGGCTCGCTGCCCCGTCGCCCCGGGCGCCGCCTCGACCGGGCCGAGCTGCGCCGCCGGATCACCGCGGACCTGGCGGCGCTCGGCTTCGCCAAGGTCCTCGACCCCGATGTGCCCGGCTCCCGGCTGACCGCCGCCCAGCGCCAGCTGGTGGAGATCCTGCGCGCCTTCACCGGCGCCACCCCGCCCCGCGCGATCGCCTTCGACGAGCCGACCTCCTCCCTCTCCGAGCACGAGACCGAGGCCCTGTTCGCCCTGATCGGACGACTGCGCGAGCAGGGCGTCGCCGTCGTCTACGTGTCGCACCGGATGAAGGAGATCTTCCGCCTCGCCGACCGCATCGCCGTCCTGCGCGACGGCCGGGTCGCGGGCGTCGTCGACGCCTCCGCCACCACCGAGGCGGACGTCGTCCGCCTGATGGTCGGCCGCGACCTGGCCGGCCTGTTCGCCCGGCAGGAGGTCGCCACCGACCGCGTGGTGCTCGACGTCCAGGGCCTCACCACCGACGACGTACACGACGTCACGCTCCAGGTCCGGGCCGGGGAGGTGGTCGCCCTGGCCGGGCTGATCGGCGCCGGCCGCTCCGAACTCGCCCTCGCCCTCGCCGGGGACACCCCGATCCGCTCCGGCACCGTCACGCTCGACGGCAGGCGTCTCGACCTGCGCAGCCCGCGCGACGCCATCGCCGCCGGCATCGGTCTGGCGCCGGAGGAGCGCAAGGCCCAGGCCCTGTTCCTGCACCGCACCATCCGCGACAACACCGCGCTGGTGAGCCACCGCCGGCTGCGCCGCCGGCGCTTCGTCAGCAAGTCCCGGGAGCGGGCCCTCGCCCAGGAGTTCGCCGACCGCCTGCGGGTGCGCGCACCCTCCGTCGAGACCGAGGTCCACACCCTGTCCGGCGGCAACCAGCAGAAAGTCGTCCTGGCCCGCTGGCTGGCCCGCAGGCCCGCCCTGCTGATCCTCGACGAGCCCACCCGCGGCGTGGACATCGGCGCCAAGGCGGAGATCTACCAGATCATCGCCGACCTGGCCCGCGAGGGCGTGGCCATCCTGGTGGTCTCCTCCGAACTGCCCGAGGTCCTCGGCCTCGCCGACCGCGTCCTCGTCCTGCAGAACGGCCGCATCACCGGCGAACTCGGCCGGTCCGAGGCCTCCGAGGAGGCGATCCTCGCCCTCGCCATGGCCGACGACCTCACCGCCGCTCCCCCGGGCGGCGCCGACACGGAAGCCGACGCCGGCACCCAGGCCACCCCGACCACGCCGACCCCACCGACCACCGCGACGGGAGCCGCCCGATGAGCGCCGCCACCGCCCCGAGCACCCAGCGCCCGCCGAGCGGGACCGGGCCCGAGCCGCGCCCGCGCGGCCCGCGCACCCTCCTCGCCTCGATCGGCGGGCAGAACGTCGGCCTCCTCGGCGCCCTCGTCGTCGTGGTCGCCCTGTTCGGCACGCTCGACCCCAACTTCCTCGGCTGGGACAACATCCGGGTGATCGGCGAGGCCGCCACCATCGCCGGGCTGCTCGCCGTCGTCCAGACCGTCATCATCATCTGCGGCGGCCTCGACATCTCCGTCGGTTCCCAGGCCGGCCTCGCCTCCGTGATCAGCGCGATGGTCTTCACCGCCACCGGCTCCAGCGCCCCGCTCGGCATCGGCGCCGCCCTGCTCGCCGGCGCCGCCGTCGGCCTGCTCAACGGCGTCGTGATCATCCACGGCCGGGTCAACCCCACCATCGCCACCCTGGCCGGCCTCGCCGCGTACAAGGGACTCGCCCAACTCGTCTCCGACGGGCGGGCGCAGGGCTACGTGCTCGGCGACCCCGTCTTCGTCTTCCTCAGCCGGGGAAGGATCGCCGGGCTGCCGACCATGGTCTGGATCCTGGCGCTGGTCGCGGCCGCGGTGCACGTCCTGCTCACGTACACCGACATCGGCCGCAACATCTACGCTCTCGGCGGCAACGACACCGCCGCCCGGCTGGCCGGCATCAACCTCAACAAGTACCTGATCTCGGCCTACGCGCTGACCGGCACGGTCGCCGCCCTCGCCGGTGTGCTGCTCACCGCGCGCACCGGCTCCGGGCAGCCCGTCTCCGGCAGCGAGGGCCTGGAACTCCAGTCGATCACCGCGGCCGCGCTCGGCGGCTGCGCCCTCAAGGGCGGCAAGGGCACCATCGGCGGCACTCTGCTCGCGGTCGCCCTGCTCGGCGCCCTGCAGAACGGGCTCACCGTCCAGGGCATCAACACCTTCTGGCAGAACGTCGCCCAGGGCCTGCTCCTGGTGGCCGCCGTCGTCATCCAGCAGCGCCGCAACCGCGGCCGCGCCGTCGGCCTGCCGGCGTAGCTCCGCTCCGGGCTCCGGCCACGGCACCTGCACCTGCACCTGCACCTCCGGGTCTGCTCACCTCCCAGACAGGAGTACTCACTTGCCTCCGTCCACACGCGGAATCAGGCACGTCATCACCGCGACGACCACCTCGCTGGCCATGCTGTTCGGCGGTGGCGCCCTCGCCGCCACGGCAGTCGCCGGCGTCCAGCTGGCCGCCGCGCCACCGGCTGCGGCCGTGGAGAACACACTGGCCCGCACTCCCGCCATGGGCTTCAACAACTGGAACTCCACCCACTGCCGGGCCGAGTTCAACGAGTCGATGGTCAAGGGCATCGCGGACATCTTCGTCTCCCAGGGACTGAAGGACGCCGGCTACCAGTACGTCAACCTCGACGACTGCTGGGCCCTGCCGAACCGCGACGCCTCCGGCAACCTGGTGCCGGACCCGGTCCGTTTCCCGAACGGGATCAAGGCGCTGGCCGACTACGTCCACTCCAAGGGCCTGAAGTTCGGCCTCTACTCCAGTGCCGGCACCAAGACGTGCGACACCCTCGGCTTCCCCGGCGGACTCGGCCACGAGCAGCAGGACGCCAACCTGTGGGCGTCCTGGGGCGTCGACTACCTCAAGTACGACAACTGCAACAACCAGGGCGTCGACGCGCGGCAGCGCTACCGGGCGATGGGCGACGCGCTGAAGGCCACCGGCCGCCCCATCCTCTACAGCATCTGCGAGTGGGGTCAGAACCAGCCGTGGACCTGGGCGCAGGACGTCGGCAACTCCTGGCGCACCACCGGGGACATCTCCGACTCCTGGTCCAGCATGATCGGCATCGCGCACGCCAACCAGCCGCTCGCCCCGTACGCCGGGCCCGGCGCCTGGAACGACCCGGACATGCTGGAGGTCGGCAACGGCGGCATGACCGACACCGAGTACCGCACCCACTTCAGCCTCTGGGCCGAGATGTCCGCGCCGCTGCTGATCGGCAGCGACCTGCGGACCGCGAGCGCGGCGACGCTGGCGATCCTGAAGAACACCGACGTGATCGCGGTCGACCAGGACCCGCTGGGCGTGCAGGGCACCGTGCTGTCCAGCAGCGGCGGCCTGGTCGTCATGAGCAAGCCGCTGGCCGACGGCAGCCGCGCGATCACGCTGACCAACGAGAACAGCGTGACCCGGACCGTCGCCACCACCGCGGAGGCCGCCGGGATCGGCGGCGCGCCCTCGTACACGCTCAAGGACCTGTGGTCCGGGCAGAGCACCACCTCGACCGGCGCGGTCAGCGCCTCGGTGCCGCCGCACGGCACGGTGATGTACCGGGTGACCCCGAGCGCGCCGATCGCGCTGCCCGCCGGCCTGTACCAGCTCGGCGACCTGGCGTGGACCTCGGCCACCAACGGCTGGGGTCCGGTGGAGCGCAACAGGAGCAACGGCGAGAGCGGCTCCGGCGACGGACGCACTTTGACCGTCGGCGGCACCGCGTACGCCAAGGGCCTGGGCGTCCACGCCTCCTCCGACGTCCGCTACCACCTGGGCGGGACGTGCCGGAACCTCACGGTGGACGTCGGCGTCGACGACGAGGCCGGCAACAACGGCTCGGTGGTCTTCCAGGTGTACCGCGACCAGAGCCTGGCCGCCGACAGCGGGGTGCTCCGGGGCAGCGATCCCGCGAAGCGCCTCAGCGTCGACCTCACCGGTGCGAACGACCTGCGGCTGGTGGTCACCGACGCCGGGGACGGCAAGGACTACGACCACGCGGACTGGGCGGGTGCGCGTCTCGCCTGCGGCGACGGTCCGTCGGCCGGCGGCCACGCCCTGAGCGACCTGGCGTGGGCGAGTGCCGCCAACAGCTGGGGCCCGGTGGAGCGCGACCGCAGCAACGGCGAGCAGGCGGCCGGCGACGGCCGCACCCTGACCATCGGCGGTACGCGGTACACCAAGGGCCTGGGCACCCACGCCGTCGCCACCGTCACGTACTACCTGGGCGGCTCGTGCACCGGCCTGAGCACCGACGTGGGTGTCGACGACGAGGTCGGCAACAGCGGCTCGGTGGTCTTCCGGGTGTACGCGGACGGTGTGAAGGTGGCCGAGAGCGCCACCCTGACCGGCAGCGCGGCCGCCGCCCACCTCGACGCCCCGCTCACCGGCGCCTACGAGCTCACCCTCCAGGTCGCCGATGCGGGCGACGGCAACGCCTACGACCACGCCGACTGGGCCTCCCCCACGCTCACCTGCGCCTGATCCGACGGCCTGGCGGGTCGGCGCGGCGGACTCGGCGAAACCCCCCGGCCGCCCGCTCTACCCCCGGCTTGGGGTAAGCATAATGGACTCGGGGGC
>NZ_JBSGIW010000068.1:0-24362 GCF_053605265.1 Streptomyces sp. NPDC003943
CCGTGCGGAATTTGGGCGTCTGGCGCTCGCCGCCCCGCCGGCGGGCCGCGCGGCCGCCCGGCTCGTCCTCGTAGGTGTCGTCGTCCTCGTCGTCGCGGCCGTCGTCGCCGGTGAAGAAGGGGTGGGTCTCCTCCGGCTCGGCCTCCGGGCCCGACGGTCCCGGCGGCTCCGGCTGCGCCTGCCAGTCGTCGACCGGCTGCGGCGGCACCTGGCGCCGGCCGGGGGGCTGGGGCGGGGGGTAGGCCTCGGGGGTGCCGTAGAGGTCGGGCTGCTGGCCGCCGTAGGGGTCGGCAGGCGGGGCGTTGTACGGCATGGCGGCCTGGCCGGTCTCCCAGTTGCCGCCGTCGTACTGCTGTGCGGGATACCCGGGCGTGTCGTACCCGCCCGGGTTCCCGTGTCCGTACTGCTGCTCTCCGTACTGCTGTCCGTCGTACTGCTGTCCGTCGTACTGCTGTGCGCCGTAGCCCTGCGCCTGCTGCTGGTACATGCCGTCGGCATGAGGGTGCTGGGGCTGCTGGGGCTGCTGCTGCCCGTAGGGGTCCTGGTGGGCGTACGGGTCCTGCTGGCCGTACTGCGCCTGTTGCGGGTACTGCTGCTGCTGGCCTTCCCACCCCTGGTCCCCGTACAAGGGGTCCGTGGGGTGCCACGGTTCGGAGCCGGGGCTCCGGCCATACTCAGTCATCGATCCCCAAACAGCCGCGAGGCTTCCGGACGTTCCGCCTCTACGTAGTGCGGCAGCTGTTCGAACACCGCCGCATCGCGCGGAACGTTACCGTATCGCGATCAGATGACCACTTCGACGCCCTCACCGGGCGGATTACCTGATACCCGTTCGGACTCAAGAGCGTTCTGAAGGATGATCACAGCGGCGGCCTGGTCGATGACGGACCGCCCCTTCTTCGACTTCACTCCCGAGGCCCGCAGCCCCTGGGTCGCCGTCACCGTGGTCATCCGTTCGTCCACCAGCCGGACCGGGACCGGGGCGATGCCCTTGGCCATCTCGCGGGCGAAGGCGCGGACCTTCGTCGCGGCCGGGCCCTCCCGCCCGCTCAGCGAGCGGGGCAGGCCCACGACGACCTCGATCGGCTCGTACTCCTCGACGATCTGGCGGAGCCGCCGGTGGGCGGCCGGGACGTCACGCCCCGGCACGGTCTCCACCGGCGTGGCGAGCACCCCGTCGGGGTCGCACGAGGCGACCCCGATCCGGGCGTCACCGACGTCGACCGCGATACGGCGGCCTCGACGCATCGTCACGCGATCTCCAGCACCTGACGCTCGACGGCCTCGATGGCGGCGCCGACGGCCTCCGGGTTCTGGCCGCCGCCCTGGGCGACGTCCGGCTTGCCGCCACCGCCGCCGCCGAGGGTCTTGGCGGCCGTGCGGACCAGCTCGCCGGCCTTGAAGCCGCGCTCGCGGGCGGCCTCGTTGGTGGCGATGACCGTCAGCGGCTTGCCGTTGGCCGTGGTGAACAGGGCCACGACGGCCGGGCGGTCCGAGGGGATCCGGCCGCGGACGTCGAGGACCAGCTTGCGCAGGTCGTCGGCGCCGGTGCCGTCCGGCACCTGACCGGTGACGAGGGCGACGCCGCGGACGTCCCGGGCGGAGTCGACCAGACCGGCGGCGGCCTGCAGGACCTTCTCCGCGCGGAACTTCTCGATCTCCTTCTCGGCGTCCTTCAGCTTGCCGAGCATGGCGGAGATCTTCTCCGGCAGCTCCTCCGAGCGGCCCTTGACCAGCTCCTGCAGCTGGGCGACGACCGTGTGCTCACGGGCGAGGAAGTTGTACGCGTCGACGCCGACCAGGGCCTCGATGCGGCGCACGCCCGAGCCGATCGACGACTCGCCGAGCAGCTTCACCAGACCCAGCTGGGCGGTGTTGTGGACGTGCGTACCGCCGCACAGCTCCTTGGAGAAGTCGCCGATGGTGACGACGCGGACCTGCTCGCCGTACTTCTCGCCGAACTCGGCGATGGCGCCCTGGCGCTTGGCCTCGTCGATCGGCATGACCTCGGCGTGCACGTCGAGCTCGCGCGACAGCACCTCGTTGATCTTCTGCTCGACGTCCGTGAGGACGGTGCCGGGGACGGCGTTCGGCGAGCCGAAGTCGAAGCGGAAGCGGCCCGGGGAGTTCTCCGAACCGGCCTGGGCGGCGGTCGGGCCGAGGGCGTCGCGCAGCGCCTGGTGGGTCAGGTGGGTGGCACTGTGGGCGCGGGCGATGGCCCGGCGGCGGCGCACGTCGATGGCGGCGTAGGCGGTGGCGCCCACGGTGACCTCGCCGACCTGCACCGAACCCTTGTGCACGGAGACGCCGGGGACCGGCTGCTGCACGTCGTGGATCTGGATGACGGCGCCGGAGTGCAGCTTGATCCGGCCGTGGTCGGCGAGCTGGCCGCCGCCCTCGGCGTAGAACGGGGTGCGGTCGAGGACGACCTCGACGTCGTCGCCCTCCGAGGCGGCCGGCGACGGGACACCGTTGACCAGCAGGCCGACGACGGTGGTCTCGCCCTCGGTGTTGGTGTAGCCGGTGAACTGGGTGGCGCCGGCGGTGTCGGCGATCTCGCGGTACGAGGTGACGTCGGCGTGGCCGGTCTTCTTGGCCTGGGCGTCGGCCTTGGCGCGCTCCCGCTGCTCCTTCATCAGGCGGCGGAAGCCGTCCTCGTCCACGGAGAGGCCCTGCTCGGCGGCCATCTCCAGGGTGAGGTCGATCGGGAAGCCCCAGGTGTCGTGGAGCAGGAACGCCTTGTCGCCGGAGAGGACCGTGCCGCCGGCGGCCTTGGTCTCGGTGACGGCGGTGTCGAGGATGTTGGTGCCGCCCTTGAGGGCCTTCAGGAACGCGGCCTCCTCGGCGAGGGCGACCGTCTCGATGCGCTTGCGGTCGGTCTCCAGCTCCGGGTACTGCTCGCCCATCGTCCTGATGACGGTGTCGACGAGCTCGCCGACGACCGGGCCGGTGGCGCCGAGCATGCGCATGTTGCGGACGGCGCGGCGCATGATGCGGCGCAGCACGTAGCCGCGGCCCTCGTTGCCCGGGGTGACGCCGTCGCCGATGAGCATGACGGAGGTGCGCATGTGGTCGGCGACCACGCGCAGCGAGACGTCCGAGTCGTGGGCCTTGCCGTAGGCGACGCCGGTGAGCTCGGTGGCCTTGTCGATGACGACCTTGAGGGTGTCCGTCTCGTACATGTTCTGCACGCCCTGGAGGATCATCGCCAGGCGCTCGAGACCGAGGCCGGTGTCGATGTTCTTGGACGGCAGGTCGCCGAGGATCTCGAAGTCCTCCTTGCCGATGCCCTTGCCCCGCTCGTACTGCATGAAGACGAGGTTCCAGATCTCGACGTACCGCTCGTCGTTGACGGCCGGGCCGCCCTCGACGCCGAACTCGGGGCCGCGGTCGTAGTTGATCTCGGAGCAGGGGCCGCAGGGGCCGGGGACGCCCATGGACCAGAAGTTGTCCTTCTTGCCGAGGCGCTGGATGCGCTCGGCGGGGACGCCCACGACGTCGCGCCAGATGGCCTCGGCCTCGTCGTCGTCCTGGTAGACGGTGATCCAGAGCTTCTCCGGCTCGAGCCCGTAGCCGCCGTGCTCCACCGGGGTGGTCAGCAGCTCCCAGGCGAGCTTGATGGCGCCTTCCTTGAAGTAGTCGCCGAAGGAGAAGTTGCCGCACATCTGGAAGAACGTGCCGTGGCGGGTGGTCTTGCCGACCTCTTCGATGTCGGGCGTGCGCACGCACTTCTGCACGCTGGAGGCGCGCGTGTAGGGCGGCTTGACCTCACCCAGGAAGTAGGGCTTGAAGGGCACCATGCCGGCGGGGACGAGCAGCAGAGTCGGGTCGTCCGCGATGAGCGACGCCGAAGGGACGACGGTGTGCCCGCGCTCCTCGAAGAAGCTCAGCCAGCGGCGGCGGATTTCAGCCGACTCCATCAGTGGTCCTCATTCCGGTTGTACGAGAGCGTGTGAACGCCGGTCGTGTCTGTCGGTTCTGTCGTGCTTTGGGTGGTCCGTGCGCCGAGCGCGGCCCGGCGGCGCGGGGCCGGCAGTGCCCGGCCGGGTTCCGGCTCCACGGGCGCGTCCAGGCCGAGCGCCTCGCCGAGCTCGGCCTCGCGCTGCGCCATGTTCGCCCGCACGTCGAGGGCGAAGTCCACGGCGCGGTCCTTGAGCCGGTGGCCGGCCTCGACGGCCTTGTCGGCCGCCTTGAGCGCCAGGTTCTCCGGGGTGAGCTGCTTGAGCTTCCGGTTGACCTTGGTGGTGGCCCACACGCCGGCTGCGGCGCCCGCGGTGAACCAGAACGTACGGCGGAACATCGTGCTCAGCCCTTCTGCTTCCGGCGCCTCGCGGACGGCACGGCGCGGCCGACGATCACCGTACGCCGCTCGCGCGCGGCCGGTGCGTCCTGCCGGTCGCGGCCCAGCGCGCGGCGCACGCCGTAACCGAAGGCGGCGACCTTGACGAGCGGGCCGCCGAAGGTGGAGGCGACGGTGGTGGACAGCGCGGAGGCGTTGGCGGTGACCTCCTGGACGTCCGAGGCGATGGCGTCGACCCGGTCGAGCTGGGTCTGCGCCGCGCGCACGGCCGTGGAGGCGTCGGCGAGCAGCGGAACGGCCTGGTCGGTCACGTCCGCGACGAGCCTGGTGGTCGCCTTGAGCGTCTGCGCCAGCCTCACCAGCACCACGGCGAGGAAGGAGACGAGGATCGCCCAGAACACGGCCACCAGGATCCCGGCAACCTCACCACCGGTCACTGCGCACCGCTCTCTGCTGTCGTCGGGCCCCCGACGGTCGTCGGAACCCTGTTGATAAACGTCCTCCGACCCTATCGCGCCGGAGGTCTCCCGCCGTACCGCATTAGCGGTCGTGGGACGGGAGTTGCGCGGAACCGATTGTACGGAGCGCGCGCGGATGAGTACGCTCCGTGTCCCATGCGACGGAGCAATCTCCCGGCGGAGCTGAACCGGTTCGTGGGACGGGCCGCCGAACAGGACGAACTGGCCCTGCTCCTCGGCGAGTTCCGCCTCGTCACGGTCGTCGGGGTGGGCGGGGTCGGCAAGACCAGGCTGGTGCTGCACTCCGCCGCGGCGCTGCAGAAACGCTTTGCCGACGGGGTCCGGCTCGCCGAGCTGGCCTCCCTGCGCGACCCGGACCTGGTGGCGCACGCCCTGGTCGAGGCGCTCGGTCTGACCGACCACACGGTGCGCGGGCCGCGCGAGGTGCTCGTGGAGCACCTCGCCGAGCGGCGGCTGCTGCTCGTGGTGGACGGCTTCGAGCACCTGGTGGAGGAGTGCGCCGGGCTGCTGCGGGAGCTGCTGCGCGGCTGCCCGGGGCTCACCGTCCTGGCGGCGGGTCGCCGGCCGCTGCGCCTGGACGGGGAGGCGGTGCTCACGCTGGCGCCGATGGCGGACGCGGACGCGATGGAGCTGCTCGCGGGCCGCGCGGCGGAGGCCGGGGCCGGGCGGATGGCCGGTCCGGGGATCCTGCGGGAGCTGTGCCGGCGGCTCGACGGGATTCCGCTCGCGCTCGAACTGGCGGCGGCGCGGCTGCCGCTGCTCACCGCGGAGCAGCTGCTCCGCCGGCTCGACGACCGCTTCCGGCTCCTCGACGGCGGGCGGCGGGGCGCGCTCGCCCGGCACCAGACGCTGCGCACGGCCATCGGCTGGAGCCACGAGCTGTGCACACCGGAGGAGCGGCTGCTGTGGGCGCGGCTGTCGGTGTTCGCGGGGCCGTTCGACCTGGAGGCGGTGGAGTACGTGTGCGGGGGCGCCGAGCTGCCCGCGGACCGGGTCCTCGACGTGCTGGGCGAACTGCTCGCGCAGTCCCTCGTGGCCCGGGAGGACACCGCGGCGGGCCCGCGCTACCGGATGCTCGACACGGTCGCCGCGTACGGGGCGGAGTGGCTGGCGGCGCTCGGCGACACGGAGCGGATGCGGCGCCGGCACCGGGACTGGTACATGGGGCTCGCGACCTGGTGCGAGCTGGAGTGGTTCAGCCCCCGGCAGGCCGAGGTGGCGGCGGCGACGGACGTCGCGCTGCCGAATCTGCGCGCGGCCCTCGAACTGTGCCTGGAGGTGCCGGAGGACGCCTCGCTCGCCCAGCACCTGGCGGGGACGCTGTGGTTCTACTGGGCGGGGTGCGGGCGCCTCTCGGAGGGCCGGCACTGGCTGGACCGCTCGCTCGGCGTGGCCGCGGAGCACGAGGACGCCCGGCTCAAGGCCCTGTGGGTGCTCGGCTACGTGGCGATCCTGCAGGGCGACGACACGGCGGCGGTGGCGGCGCTGCACGAGTGCGCGGAGCGGGCGCGGGACTCGGGCAACGCGATGGCGGAGGCGTACGCGACGCACCGGATGGGCTGTCTGGCGCTGCTCTCGGACGACCTGCCGCGCGCCGAGGAGCTGATCGGCCGGGCCCTGGAGGCGTATCGGGAGCTGGGCGAGCTCAACAGCAACGTGCTGATGGGCCAGGTCGAGCTGGCTCTCGCGCGGGCCTTCCAGGGTGATCCGGAGGCGGCGGTCGCGCTGTGCGCCGACGTCCGGGAGATCTGCGAGGAGCGCGGCGAGCGCTGGACCCGGGCGTACGCGCTCTACGTGCTGGCGTACGCGGCGCTGACCGGGGGAGACCACGCGGCGGCGCGCGAGCTGCTCACCGAGTGCGTCACGATCAACCACCTCTTCCACGACCTGGTGGGTCTGGTGCTCGCGCTCGAACTGCTCGCCCTGGTGACGCTGGCGGAGGGCGATCCGGCGGAGGCGGCGGTGCTGCAGGGCGCGGCGATGCCGGTGTGGGACGCGGTGGGTCTGCCGCTGTTCGGCTCGGCGAACTTCAACGGGCCGCGGCTGCAGTGCGAGCGGCAGGCGAGCGAGGCGCTCGGCGCCGAGGGGTACGCGGCCTGGTACGGCGAGGGGCAGGCGCTGTCGCTGGACGCGGCGGTGGACCGGGCGCTGGCCGAGCGCCGGGATCCGGCCGGACCGGGGGGTGCGGGCGCCGGGGCGCAGCCGCGCCCGTTCCGTACCGGCCGGGCACCGGTCCCGGACACGCGGAAGCCCGCCGGCTCCCCCACCACGAGGGGCGGGGAAGCGGCGGGCTGAACACCGCGGGGGTGGTACTACGGTCTGCTGAAGATCAGCGGGCGTAGTACTCGACGACCAGCTGCTCGTCGCAGATGACCGGGATTTCCTTGCGGTTCGGGTCGCGGTCG
Organism: Streptomyces sp. NPDC003943; assembly: GCF_053605265.1. Lineage (NCBI taxonomy): Bacteria > Bacillati > Actinomycetota > Actinomycetes > Kitasatosporales > Streptomycetaceae > Streptomyces > Streptomyces sp. NPDC003943. Next base: position 7,185 of record NZ_JBSGIW010000068.1, read on the forward strand.
AGGCGGAAGGCCAGGGCCTTCAGGTTGACCTGCAGGTAGCGCGGGGTCTCGCCCTCGGCGGCGAAGCCACCCTCGCGAGCGACCTGGAAGAGGGTCTTGTTGCGCGACTTCTCGCGGACCATCACGACGTCGTCGGGACGGACGCGGAAGGACGGCTTGTCGACCTTGCCACCGTTGACCTGGATGTGGCCGTGGACGACCATCTGGCGGGCCTGGTAGATGGTGCGGGCGATGCCCGAACGCAGGACCAGGGCGTCGAGGCGCAGCTCGAGCTCGACGACCAGCGCCTCGCCCGTCTTGCCCTCGGCCTTCTTGGCGCGGTCGTAGGCGCGCGCCATCTGGCGCTCGCTGATGTCGTACTGGGCGCGCAGACGCTGCTTCTCGAGCAGACGGACCTTGTAGTCCGAGTTCTGCTTGCGGCCACGGCCGTGCTCGCCCGGCGGGTAGGGGCGGGCCTCGAAGTACTTGACGGCCTTCGGGGTCAGCGCGATGCCGAGGGCACGCGACTTCTTGACCTTGGGACGGGACTGGTTCGCCATGAACCAACCTCTCTCACTGTTTCGAATACGGCTTCACCAGGGTTAGGGAGGTCGCAATCCGCAGCCGGGAAACCCGTCGGGTCCGCGAGGGACCTGCCGGGCAGCCGCTCCCTGGTCTGGGCACATACGTGCAGCACGCGAACGACCCACCGCCCGCTCCGGGAGATCCCGGTGGTGGTGGGTTGCCCGCGACACCTTCGAAGGTGCGCGACGCTCCTGGAGACCCCGCCCGAAGGCCGGGACTCCGGCTGCCTGTCCCGTTCTGGTGATGCCGGCCGAAGCCGGACACGGGACGCAGCACTTCAGACGAGTGTACCGGGTCCGCCGGACGCCCCGTACCCGGCCCGGTTCAGCCTTCGCCCTTGAGGCGCTCGCGGACCTTCTCCACCACGTCCGCGTACCGCGCCTCCGCGCCGTAGCGGGTCGGCTCGTAGTAGCGCCGGCCGTGGATCGCGTCCGGGGCGTACTGCTGCGGCGCGATGGCACCGGGGACGTCGTGCGGGTACACGTATCCCTGGGCGTGGCCGAGCTTGGCCGCGCCCTTGTAGTGGCCGTCGCGCAGATGCGGCGGGACCGGTCCGGCGAGGCCCGCCTGGACGTCGGCCCGGGCGGCGAAGATCGCGTTCGTCGCCGCGTTGGACTTCGGGGCCAGGGCCAGGGCGATGGTGGCGTGGCTCAGGGGCAGCGCCGCCTCGGGGAAGCCGATCATGGCGACGGCCTGGGCGGCGGCCACGGCGATCGGCAGCGCGTTCGGATCGGCGAGGCCGATGTCCTCGCTCGCGGAGATCATCAGGCGCCGGGCGATGAACCGGGGGTCCTCCCCCGCCTCGATCATCCGGGCCAGGTAGTGCAGCGCCGCGTCCACGTCCGAGCCGCGGATCGACTTGATGAGGGCGCTCGCCACGTCGTAGTGCTGGTCGCCGTCCCGGTCGTACTTCACCGCGGCCCGGTCGACGGTCTCCTCGACCGTCTCCAGGCTGATCGCCGGCTCCCCCTTGGCGATCGCCGCGCCCGCCGCCGCCTCCAGGGCCGTCAGGGCGCGCCGGGCGTCGCCGCCGGCGATCCGCAGCAGATGCGACTCGGCGTCCTCGTCGAGGGTGACCGCCCCGCCGAGTCCGCGCTCCTCCGTCAGGGCCCGGCGGAGCAGTCCGCGCAGGTCGTCGTCGGTGAGCGGCTCCAGGGTGAGCAGCAGTGAGCGGGACAGCAGCGGGGAGATCACCGAGAAGTACGGGTTCTCCGTCGTCGCGGCGATGAGCGTCACCCAGCGGTTCTCCACGGCCGGGAGCAGTGAGTCCTGCTGGGCCTTGGAGAAGCGGTGGATCTCGTCGAGGAAGAGGACGGTCTCCCTGCCGAAGCCGCCCACGGCCCGCCGGGCCCCGTCGATGACGGCGCGGACCTCCTTGACGCCGGCGGTGATCGCGGAGAGCTCCACGAAGCGCTTGTTGGTGGCCTTGGAGACCACGTACGCGAGGGTGGTCTTCCCGGTGCCGGGCGGCCCCCACAGGATCACCGAGGAGGCGCCGGCCGGGCCGCCGGTGCCGTCACCGACGAGGCGGCGCAGCGGTGAGCCCGGCTTGAGCAGATGGCTCTGGCCCACGACCTCGTCGAGGGTGCGCGGGCGCATCCGCACGGCCAGCGGGCTGCTGGCCGGGTCCTTCTCCTGGCGTTCTTCCGCGGCGGCGGTGAAAAGGTCGGGCTCCACGTTGATGAAGCCTAAGCGAGACCACTGACAGGCCGGCGGGGCTCCGTGGACTCCGTGGAGCTCAGCTGGTCCAGAAGTCCCACCAGCGGGTCAGGATCAGCATGCCGATGATGCCGATGTGCAGCACCGGCAGGACCCAGGTGAACTCGTCGAAGAAGGTGCGCAGGCCCTGCGGGGCACGGATCACGCCCCGGCGGACGTTGTGCGAGGTCGTGTACCAGAACATGACGATGGTGGCGACCCAGGCGAGGACGCACCACAGGCACAGGGCGTTGATCACGTACAGCGACTGGGTCATCAGCCAGGTGCAGAAGCCGACGCCGAAGAGCATGCCGGCGTTGAGGCCGAGCCAGTACCAGCGGCGGTAGCGGGCGCCGGCGAGCAGGCCGGCGCCGATGGTGATCACCACGGCGTACGTGACGAGGCCGAGCATCGGGTTCGGGAAGCCGAACACCGACGCCTGCCAGCTCTTCATCACGCTGCCGCAGGAGACGATCGGGTTCAGGCTGCACCCGGGGACGAAGTTCGGGTTCTCCAGGAGCTTGAACTTGTCGAGCGTGATCACCCAGGACGCCAGCAGCCCGGCGGCGCCGGTGATCACCAGGAGCCAGGCGAAGCCACGGCCGGCGCCGATGGTGCGGGAGTCCTCCCGCCCGGCGGTCTCGTTCGCGGCCGCTGCTTTCGTCATGTCGGTCTACTCGCTCTTCTCGCTGTGGGCACAGGCACGGCCATTCTGCCGCACACGCTCGCGAGGGTGGCGGGCGCCGCCTGCCCGCCGGTGTCGCCGCTCGCGCGCGGCTTCGGCGGCTGAGCGGCCGGCCCCGTACGTACGCGGAGGGCCCGGGCCGCGTTGTGCACGCGGGCCAGGCCCTCACTCACGTACCGCTCCGGCTCAGGCGAGCTTCGCCTTCACCGTGTCGACCAGCTCGGCCAGGGCCACCGGCTCCTGCTCGCCGGACTCCATGTCCTTGAGCTGGACCACGCCCTCGGCGAGGTCGCGCTCACCGGCGACGACGGCGAAGCGGGCACCGGAGCGGTTGGCGTTCTTCATGTGGGCCTTGAGGCCCTTCGCCCCGAAGCTGAAGTCCGTCGCCACGCCTTCCTTGCGCAGCTCGGTGACGAGGCCGAACAGCACCTTGCGCGCCTCGTCGCCCAGCGGCACCGCGAACACGCTGGTGGCGGCCGGGATGTCGAGCTCGATGCCCTCGGCCTCCAGGGCCAGGACCGTGCGGTCCACGCCGAGCGCCCAGCCGACGGACGGCAGCGCGGGGCCGCCGATCATCTCGGACAGGCCGTCGTAACGGCCGCCGCCGCCGACGGCGGACTGCGAGCCGAGACCGTCGTGGACGAACTCGAAGGTGGTGCGCGTGTAGTAGTCCAGGCCGCGGACCAGCTTGGCGTCGTCCTCGAAGGCCACGCCCGCCGCGGTGAGCAGCTCACGCACCTCGGAGTGGTACGCCTTGCACTCCTCGCACAGGTAGTCCTTCAGGAGCGGAGCGTCGACCAGCTGCTTCTGGACGTCGGCCCGCTTGTCGTCGAGGACCCGCAGCGGGTTGATCTCGGCGCGGCGCAGGGTCTCCTCGTCCAGGTCGAGACCGCGCAGGAAGTTCTGCAGGGCCTCGCGGTAGACGGGACGGCACTGCTTGTCGCCGAGCGAGTTGAGCAGGATGCGGAACTCGCGCAGGCCGAGCGAGCGGTACGCCTGGTCGGCCAGGATGATCAGCTCGGCGTCGAGCGCCGGGTCCTCGGCGCCGATCGCCTCGGCGCCGACCTGCGAGAAGTGCCTGTAGCGGCCCTTCTGCGGGCGCTCGTAGCGGTAGTAGGAGCCCGAGTACCACAGCTTCACCGGCAGGCCGCCGGCCTTGTGCATGTTGGCTTCCAGAGCCGCACGCAGCACGGAGGCCGTCCCCTCGGGGCGCAGCGCGAGGTTCGAGCCGCCCTTCGTGGTGAGGGTGTACATCTCCTTGGTCACGATGTCGGTGGACTCACCGACACCGCGGGCGAACAGGTTGACGTCCTCGAAGCCGGGCGTCTCGACGTACCCGTAGCCGGACTTCCGCAGCGGGGCGGAGATGGCGTCACGGACGGCGAGGTAGGTCGCCGAGAACGGCGGGATGAGGTCGAAGGTGCCCTTGGGGGCCTTGAAGGTGCTCACGGAAGTCTCTCGTCACATTCCTCGTCGGGGAGCCTGGAAGTCGCTCCCGAGGCCGGCCGCCACCTGCCGCAGATAGGGGTTGGTGGCGCGCTCCTGGCCGATGGTCGTCTGGGGACCGTGCCCCGACAGGACCACGGTCGAGTTGTCGAGCGGCAGGCACACACGGGCCAGCGACGCGAGCATCTCGTCCATGTCACCGCCGGGCAGGTCGGTGCGTCCGATGGAGCCGGCGAAGAGCAGGTCGCCGGAGAAGAACACGGAGGGGATCTCCGTGGTCTCCGGGGTCCTGAAGGTCACCGACCCCTTGGTATGACCAGGGGCGTGCGCGACGGTGAGTTCGAGGCCCGCGAGCTTCAGCCCGGCGCCGTCGGTGAGCTCGCGCACGTCGTCCGGCTCGCCCACGGTCAGCTCGCCCATGAGGGGCATCCCGATGGAGCGGCCGAGGGCCTTCTCCGGGTCGCTCATCATGTACCGGTCGGCGGGGTGGATCCACGCGGGTACGTCATGGGCGCCGCAGACCGGGACGACGGAGGCGACGTGGTCGATGTGGCCATGGGTGAGGACCACCGCGACGGGCTTGAGCCGATGCTTCTTCAGCGTCTCCTCGACGCCCTGGGCGGCCTGGTGGCCCGGGTCGATGATGACGCACTCCTCGCCTGCGGCGGGGGCGACCACGTAGCAGTTGGTGCCCCAGGCCCCGGCGGGGAACCCGGCAATCAGCACGATCGTCCTTCTGTGTCGTCCGGCAGATGGCTGCGGCGGTGCGGAAAGCAACGGAATGCAGCAGATCAGAGCCTACCGGCGGTGTCTGTTCCACAGCCAACCCGTATACGGTACGGGCACATCCGGCCAGGACTGAACAGACGATCGACATCGACAAGGAGCGGACCCGGTGGTCAGCAGCGATCAGCGGCGGCGGCAGCTCGCCAGGGAGAAGTACGTGCGGCAGCAGCAGCGCCGTGAGGAGGCGCGGCGCAAGGCGCGGCGGAACACCGTCATCGCCTCCTCGCTCGCGGTGGTGCTCGCGGCGGGCGGCGCCGTGTGGGCATCGGTGGCACTGTCCGGCGACGACTCCAACGGCGCGGACAACGTGGCCTCGGAGGCGTCGAAGACGCCCGGCGCGGAGCCGTCCACGCCCCCGCAGCCCGAGCCCGCGATGGCCATCGACAAGAAGGCCGCGTACACGATGGCCCTCAAGACCAACGTCGGCGACATCACGGTCACGATGGACGCGGCGAAGGCCCCGCACACCGTGAACTCCTTCAAGCACCTCGCCGACAAGAAGTTCTTCGACGGCACCAAGTGCCACCGCCTCACCACCTCGGGCATCTACGTGCTCCAGTGCGGCGACCCGAAGGGCGACGGCACCGGCGGCCCGGGCTACTCCATCCCGGACGAGAACCTGAACGGCCTCGGCAAGGCCGGCACGGACGGCACGGTCACCTTCCCGAAGGGCACCGTGGCGATGGCGAACGCCGGGCCGGGCACCGGCGGCAGCCAGTTCTTCCTCGTCTACAAGGACACCAAGCTGCCCCCGAACTACACCCCGTTCGGCACCTTCGACGCGGCGGGCGTCAAGGTCGTCGAGGACGTGGCCAAGGCCGGCGTCCAGGGCGGCTCGGGCGACGGCGCGCCGCAGAAGGCCGTCACGATCGAGAAGGCCACCGTCGCCAAGAAGTGAGCCGGTGGGCGAGGCGGAGGCGGCCCGGCGGACGCACCCGGGCGTGACCGTTGAATTTCGGTCGCGCTGAGTGCGGACAGCCGGGCCGCCGTTCGCCTAGATTGGCGTTGTGCAGCGCAGGCCGCCGGCCGCGCTGTGGAGGGCGGGCGAGGCCCGCCGGGAAACCGTGGACGATGCCAGGGGCGGGAACCCCGCGTCGGCATCATGTTGAGGAGGCGCTGTGAGCAGCGACCCGTGGGGCCGCGTCGACGAGACGGGCACCGTGTACGTGCGTACGGCCGAGGGCGAGCAGGTCGTCGGATCGTGGCAGGCCGGCAGCCCCGAGGAGGCGCTGGCCTACTTCGAGCGCAAGTACGAGGGCCTGGTGGTCGAGATCGGCCTCCTCGAGAAGCGGGTGAGGACCACCGACCTCTCGGCGAAGGACGCGACGGCGGCCATCGAGCACATCCGCCACCAGGTGGACGAGCACCACGTCGTCGGCGACCTGGCCGCCCTCTCGACCCGGCTCGACAAGCTGGCCGAGACGGTGGAGTCGCGCCGTGAGGAGCGCAAGGTCCAGAAGGCGAAGCAGGCCGACGAGGCCCGCTCCGCCAAGGAGGCCCTGGTCACCGAGGCCGAGGAACTGGCGCAGAGCGAGCAGTGGCGCGCCGCCGGCGAGCGGCTGCGGGCGCTCGTGGACACCTGGAAGGGCCTGCCCCGGCTCGACCGCAAGTCCGACGACGAGCTGTGGCACCGCTTCTCGCACGCCCGCTCGGCCTTCTCCAAGCGTCGCAAGGCCCACTTCGCCGCGCTGGACGCGCAGCGCGAGGACGCCCGCAGGACGAAGGAGCGTCTGGTCGCCGAGGCCGAGGCCCTGCAGAACTCGAACGACTGGGGCGCGACGGCCGCCCGCTACCGCGAGCTGATGGCGGAGTGGAAGGCGGCGGGCCGGGCCCAGCGCGAGCACGAGGACGACCTGTGGAACCGCTTCCGCGGCGCCCAGGACGTGTTCTTCGCGGCCCGCGGCGAGGTGTTCGCGGAGCGCGACGCCGAGCAGACCGAGAACCTCAAGCTGAAGGAGGAGCTCGCGGCCGAGGCGGAGAAGCTGGTGCCGGTGACGGACCTGAAGGCGGCCCGCGCCGCGTTCCGTGCCGTCAACGAGCGCTGGGAGGCCATCGGTCACGTCCCGCGCGACGCCCGCCCCCGCGTCGAGGGCCGGATGCACGCCGTGGAGCGCGCGATCCAGGAGGCCGAGGAGGCCGAGTGGCGCCGCACCAACCCGGAGGCGCGGGCCCGCGCCGCGGGTCTGACGGGCCAGCTCCAGGACGCGGTCGACAAGCTGCGCAAGCAGATCGACGCGGCCCGCGCGGCGGGCAACGACGCCAAGGCCGACAAGCTCGCGAAGGAGCTCGAAGGCCGCCAGGCGCTGCTCGACCAGGCCCTGAAGGGGCTGCAGGAGTTCGGCGGCTGATGCCGTAGTCGTACGGCCGCACGACGGTACGAGGAAGGGCCCCCGGCGCAGCTTGCCGGGGGCCCTTCCTCGTGTCTCGTCTCGTACCGCCCTACGCCGCCGTCACGGCCTGCGGGCGCTGGTCACGCGGTACACGTCGTAGACGCCCTCCACGCTCCGCACGGCCTTCAGGACGTGGCCCAGGTGCTTGGGGTCGCCCATCTCGAAGGTGAAGCGCGAGGTGGCCACCCGGTCGCGGGAGGTCTGCACGGCCGCGGACAGGATGTTGACGTGCTGGTCCGACAGGACCCGGGTGACGTCCGACAGGAGCCGGGACCGGTCCAGGGCCTCGACCTGGATGGCGACGAGGAAGACCGAGGACTGCGTGGGCGCCCACTCGACGTCCAGGATCCGCTCCGGCTCCCGGGACAGCGACTCCACGTTGACGCAGTCGCTGCGGTGGACGGAGACGCCGCTGCCGCGGGTGACGAAGCCGATGATCGGGTCGCCGGGCACCGGGGTGCAGCAGCGGGCCAGCTTCACCCACACGTCGTCGACGCCCTTGACCACCACGCCCGGATCAGAACCGGCACGCCGCTTGGAGCGGCCGCGGACCGGCGGGTGGGTCTCGGCGATGTCCTCGGTCGCGGCCTCCTCGCCGCCGAGCGCCTGGACCAGCTTCTGCACGATGGACTGGGCCGTGACATGGCCCTCGCCGATCGCCGCGTACAGCGAGGAGATGTCGCTGTAGCGCATCTCGTGGGCGAGGGTGACCAGCGAGTCGCCGGTGAGGATGCGCTGGATCGGCAGGCCCTGCTTGCGCATGGCCCGCGCGATGGCGTCCTTGCCCTGCTCGATGGCCTCGTCGCGGCGCTCCTTGGAGAACCAGGCGCGGATCTTGTTGCGGGCGCGCGGCGACTTGACGAAGCCCAGCCAGTCGCGGGAGGGTCCGGCGCCGGCCGCCTTGGAGGTGAAGACCTCGACCAGGTCGCCGTTGTCGAGGGTCGACTCCAGCGGCACCAGCCGGCCGTTGACCCGGGCCCCTATGGTGCGGTGGCCGACCTCGGTGTGGACCGCGTACGAGAAGTCGACGGGGGTCGCGCCGGCGGGCAGCGCGATGACGTCGCCCTTGGGCGTGAAGACGAAGACCTCGTTGCGGGAGAGGTCGAAGCGCAACGACTCCAGGAACTCCGAGGGGTCCTCGGTCTCCTTCTGCCAGTCGAGCAGCTGGCGCAGCCACGCCATGTCGTTGAGGTGGTCGTCCTTGCCGGCCTTCTTCGGCGCGTCGGCGCGCACCTTGGAGGCGCCGGCGACGGCCTCCTGCTTGTACTTCCAGTGCGCGGCGATGCCGTACTCGGCGCGGCGGTGCATGTCGAAGGTGCGGATCTGCAGCTCGACCGGCTTGCCGTTGGGTCCGATGACCGTCGTGTGCAGCGACTGGTACATGTTGAACTTCGGCATCGCGATGTAGTCCTTGAACCGGCCGGGGACCGGGTTCCATCGCGCGTGGACGGTGCCGAGGGCCGCGTAGCAGTCGCGGACGGTGTCCACGAGCACGCGGATGCCGACCAGGTCGTAGATCTCCGCGAAGTCACGGCCGCGGACGATCATCTTCTGGTAGACGCTGTAGTAGTGCTTCGGCCGGCCGGTGACGGTGGCCTTGATGCGGGCGGCCCGGAGGTCGGCCTGGACCTCGTCGGTCACTATGGCCAGGTACTCGTCGCGCTTGGGGGCGCGCTCGGCGACGAGCCGGACGATCTCGTCGTACATCTTGGGGTAGAGGATCGCGAAGGCGAGGTCCTCCAGCTCCCACTTGATGGTGTTCATGCCCAGCCGGTGCGCCAGCGGGGCGTAGATCTCCAGGGTCTCGCGGGCCTTCTTCTCCTGCTTCTCCCGCTTGAGGTAGCGCATGGTGCGCATGTTGTGCAGGCGGTCGGCGAGCTTGATGACGAGGACCCTGGGGTCCTTGGCCATGGCGACGACCATCTTGCGGACGGTCTCGGCCTGGGCGGCCTCGCCGAACTTGACCTTGTCGAGCTTGGTGACGCCGTCGACGAGCAGCGCGACCTGGTCGCCGAAGTCGCGGCGCAGGGTGTCGAGGCCGTACTCGGTGTCCTCGACGGTGTCGTGGAGCAGCCCGGCCATCAGCGTGGCCGGGTCCATGCCGAGCTCGGCGAGGATGGTGGTGACGGCGAGCGGGTGCGTGATGTACGGGTCGCCGCTCTTGCGCTTCTGGCCGCGGTGCCAGCGCTCGGCGACCTGGTAGGCGCGCTCGATCTGGCGCAGGGTCGCCGTCTCGATCTTCGGGTCGTTGGAGCGGACGATCCGCAGCAGCGGTTCGAGGACCGGGTTGTACGGGGAGGAGCGCTGGACGCCCAGCCGGGCGAGGCGCGCGCGGACGCGGCTGGACGAGCCGCCCGAGCGGGCCGGCGGCGTCGGCGTGGGCCGGGCGGCCGGAGCCGGTGCGGGCGCCGAGGGCCGGGGCCTGGTCTCCGCGGGCGGGTTCTGGGGCGCGGCAGCTCCCGGCGCGGCCTGGCCGGCCTGCTTGTCGGGCTGCGCGGCGGAGAGTGGCTGGGCCTCGTCTGGCAAGAGCGCTCCTCTGGGGTCCCCCCGGACACGGTCTGGGGGAGGTTTCCGGGTCCCCCGGTCAGGCCCGGAAAGGCCATCGTATCGACCTGACGGTGCCGGTGCTCACGCGGCTGACTGCTGAGACGACCGCCGTCAAGACCATGGTGCTCCGCCCGGGACCCGTTGCGGGGCTTGTCCGGAAAACGACGGGGGCGGTCGGGAGAATTCCCGGGCCGCCCCGACGCGGATACGGGGCGCGCCGCCGACAACGCGCGCCGCTCGCCGCGCGGCGGTCCGCCGGGCCACGGGCGCGGACCGCCGGGCCGGGCCACCGGACCGTCGGGCGGGCCGGGCACCGGGCCACGCAGGCCGGGCCACCCGACCGGCATACGAAACCGCCCCGGTCCGAGGCGGTGGGCCTCGGACCGGGGCGGTCTGCGTACCGGTCTGCGGTCAGACGGTGATCAGCGCCGTGAGCGGAGCGCCGGACAGTGCCGGCTCCAGGCGGGCGCGGCCCGGCAGGAAGCCGAGCTCCATGAGGACCGCGACGCCCGCGACCTCGGCGCCGGCGCGGCGGATGAGCTCGATGGAGGCCTCGGCGGTGCCGCCGGTGGCGAGGACGTCGTCGATGACCATGACGCGGTCGCCCGCGGCCAGGTCCTCGGCGTGCACCTCGATCTCGGCGGTGCCGTACTCCAGCTCGTACGCCTGCCGCAGGGTGGCCCCGGGCAGCTTCCCGGCCTTGCGGACCGGGATGAAGCCGAGTCCGGCGCGGACGGCGACCGGCGCGGCCAGGATGAAGCCGCGGGCCTCCAGGCCGACGATCTTCGTGGCGCCGGCGTCCTTGCAGAGCCCGGCGAGCGCGTCGGTGAGCGCCGTGAAGGCCTCCGGGTCCGCGAGCAGCGGGGTGATGTCCTTGAACAGCACCCCCGGCTTCGGGTAGTCGGGGACGTCCCGGATGCGGCTCAGCAGCAGTTCGACGCTCATCCGCGGCGCTCCGAGGAGCGGCCGCGGCGCGAGCGCTGGCCGACGACGGCGGGCTCGGGGTCGCCGTACCCGTCGTCTTCGACGCCCTCGCCCTTGGCGGCAGCGGCGGCCCGCTTGGCCAGGACGCGCTTCTTCAGCGCCTGCATGGCCGGCTCGCGCTCCTTGAGGTCGGCGACCAGCGGCGTGGCGATGAAGATCGAGGAGTACGCACCGGCGGCGAGACCCACGAACAGCGACAGCGAGATGTCGTTCAGCATGCCGGCGCCGAGCACGCCGCCGCCGATGAAGAGCAGACCGGCGACCGGCAGCAGGGCCACGACCGTGGTGTTGATGGAGCGGACCAGCGTGCCGTTGATCGAGCGGTTGGCGACGTCGCTGTACGTCCAGCGGGTCTGCTTGGTGATGCCCTTCGTCTGCTCCTTGAGGGAGTCGAAGACGACGACCGTGTCGTAGAGCGAGTAACCGAGGATCGTCAGCAGACCGATGACCGTACCGACGGTGACCTCGAAGCCGACCAGCGAGTAGATGCCGACGGTGATGGTGAGGTCGTGGATGAGCGCGACGAGCGCCGCGACGGCCATCCGCCACTCGAAGGCGATGGCGAGGTAGAGCACCACGAGGATCATGAAGACCCCGAGGCCCGTCCACGCCTTGGTGGCGATCTGGTCACCCCAGCTGGGGCCGACGATCTCGGCCGCGATCTTCTCCTGGGGGACGTTCAGGTCCTTGGCGAGTTCGGCACGGACCTGGTCGGACTTGTCCGTGTCGAGGCCGCCGACCTGGATGCGCAGCGAACCGTTGCCGAGCTTCTGGACGAGGGCCTCGTGGCCGGAGGCGTCCTTGGCGTAGTCGGTGGCCTGCGAGACCGAGACGTCCGTCTTCGGGGTGGTGAAGACGGCACCGCCCTGGAACTCGATGCCCATGTTCAGGCCGCGCACCGCGAGGGCGACGATGGCCGTGATGGTGATCAGGATCGAGATGCCGTACCAGATCCTGCGGTTGCCGATGAAGTCGTAGCCGACCTCGCCTCGGTGGAGCCGGGCGCCGAGATCTCCGAGCTTCGACATCTCACGCCTCCTTCGTGTCGACAGCGCCAGCGGCGGAAGCGGACGTACGGCGGGAGCGGCGCAGCGGCGGCTTGGCGCCGAGACGCCTCGGGTCCAGACCGGACCAGGGGTGGCCGTTGCCGAAGAACTTGGTGCGGGCCAGGAGCGTCATCACCGGCTTGGTGAAGAGGAACACCACGACGATGTCGAGGAGCGTGGTCAGGCCGAGCGTGAACGCGAAGCCCTTGACCTTGCCGACGGTGACGATGAAGAGCACCGCGGCGGCGAGGAACGACACGAAGTCGGAGACCAGGATGGTGCGGCGGGCCCGCGGCCAGGCGCGCTCGACGGCCGGACGCAGGGTGCGGCCCTCGCGCAGCTCGTCACGGATGCGTTCGAAGTACACGATGAACGAGTCCGCGGTGATACCGATGGCCACGATGGCGCCACAGACGGCCGGCAGGTTCAGCGCGAAGCCGATGGCCGGGCCGAGCAGGGCCATGATCACGTAGGTGAGCAGGGCCGAGACGGCGAGGCTGAGGATGGCGATCAGCGACAGGCCGCGGTAGTAGACCACCAGGTAGATGATGACCAGGGCGAGGCCGATGGCACCGGCGATCAGACCCGCCTGGAGCTGGTCGCTGCCGAGGGCGGCGGTGACGGTGTCGACGCTCTGGGTCTGGAAGGACAGCGGCAGGGCACCGTACGACAGGATGTTGCCGAGGTCCTGGGCCGACTGCTGGTTGAAGCTGCCGGAGATCTCGGCGCTGGCGGAGAGCGTCTGGCGCACGGACGGGGCCGAGACGACCTCGCCGTCGAGGACGATCGCGAACTGGTTCTGCGGCTCGGTCTGCGTCGACAGCTTGCTGGTGATCGTCTGGAACTTCTTCGAACCGGCGTCCGTGAAGTCCATGGTCACGATCCACATGCCACGGCGCTGGTCGAAGACGCCCTTGGCGTCGTCGACGTCCTTGCCCTCGACCTCGGCCGGGCCGAGCAGGTACTTCTCCCAGACGTCCTTGCCGTTCGCGTCCTTGCCGGCCTTGCCGCAGGCGACGGCCGGGTCGGTCGGCTTGACGCCCTGACCGGCGGCGGAGCGCTGCTTGGGGTCGAGGCAGTTCAGCGTGGCGAACTTCTGCTGCAGGGCGGCGGTGGCGGCGTCAGCGGTCGGCTTCGGCTTCGGCGTGCCGGTCGCCTTCGGCGACGGGGACGAGGACGAGCTCGCGGTGGCCGTCGGGCTCGGGGCCTTCAGGGCCTCGGTGACGGCGCGGCCCTGGGTGGAAGCGGTGGCCGTCGGGGTGGCGGACTTCCCGCCCTTGTCGTCCTTGCCCTTGTCCGCGGTGGGCGCGGAGGCGGTGGGCTTGGGCGAGCCGGACTTGGTGCCGCTCGGGGTGGCGCTCGGCTTCGGCTGCGGCTGCTCGGCCGCGGCGACGGCGAGGACCGGCCGGAAGTACAGCTGGGCGGTGGTGCCGACCTGGTCGCGGGCCTGCTGCTCGTTCGTCCCCTTGGGGATGTTGACGATGATGTTCTCGCGGCCCTGCGTCTGGACCTCGGCCTCCGAGACACCCAGACCGTTGACACGGCGCTCGATGATGCCGACCGCCGTGTTCATGTTGGTCTCGTTGACGGCGGACTCCTGTCCGGGCTCCGCCTTCGCCTTGAGCGTGATCGACGTGCCGCCGGCGAGGTCGATGCCCAGGCGCGGGGTGGTGTGCCCCGACCAGAACATGCCGCCGGTGAGCGCGACCATGGCGATCAGAATGAGTGCCAGGGCGCGGCCCGGCCGGCTCTGGCCCCCCGCCGGCCTTCGGCCCTTCTTCGGTGCTGCCACCTTGTCGTTTCTCCCTGTCCAAACCGCCCCCACCGGTTGGGCGGGAGACGGCCACGAAGTGTGTGTGGGGACCTGCCCCCGGGGACCTGCCCCCGCAGACGTGAGACCGTCGCGGGAGCCGCGCGTGCCGGGTGGGCTACGCGCGGCTCCCGCGTGCGACTACTTGGCCTCGGTCTCGCCGTCCGCCTTGCCGTCCTTGTCGCCCTCGCCGGCGTCGGCCTTCTTGGTGAGGTCCGTCTTGACCTCGGCAGAGGTCTCCTCGGCGGCCGCGTCGACGGTTTCGGTCAGCGACGAGGCGTCGTCCGGGACGACGGTCTCCGGGTCGTCGCCGTGGACGATCCGGTTGTACTCGGAGTCCTCCAGGACGGCGCCGATGGCGTTCTTCGCGTAGACCGCGTGGACGCCGGGCGCGACCTCGAGGAGGACCGTCTCGTCGCCGATCTCCTTGACGGTGGCGTACATCCCCCCGATCGTGCGTACGCCGGTTCCGGGCTGCATCTGGTTGCGCATCTCCGCCGCCTGCGACTGCTTCTTCTTGGCAGAGCGGGTCATGAGGAACATGGCCCCGATGAGCACGATGAACGGGAGGAGCATGCCGATGTTATTCACGGGACGGAATTTCCTTCGCAAGGCCGGGGAAGACTCCGCGGCCTGATTCGGGGGTGGATGCGCCGACCATAAGGGCGGCATCGGCGGAGTCTAGGCGAGTCCGCATCGATGGAACAACGCCCAGCATCGCACCCTGGTTCCCTAATGGGCGAGTCTCCGCGCCGTCACGCCCCGAAGAGACCCTGTTGTCCCGTTCCCGACCCGCCTCCCGCCGCCCCCGGGCCCGCTGCCTGCGGCGGAACCATTCCGAGGTGGGTCCAGGCCGCCGGAGTGGCGACCCGGCCACGGGGCGTACGGGCCAGTAGCCCCTCCCGTACGAGGAAGGGTTCGGCGACCTCCTCGACGGTCTCGCGCTCCTCCCCCACGGCGACCGCGAGGGTGGACAGACCGACCGGTCCGCCGCCGAAGAGCTTGAGGAGCGCCTGCAGGACCGCGCGGTCGAGGCGGTCGAGGCCGCGGCTGTCGACCTCGTACACCCCGAGGGCCGCCGCGGCGATCTCGCGGGTGATCACGCCGTCGGCCCTGACCTGGGCGTAGTCGCGGACACGGCGGAGGAGCCGGTTGGCGATGCGGGGGGTGCCGCGGGAGCGGCCGGCGATCTCGGCGGCGCCGGCGGTGTCGATCTCGACGTCGAGGAGCCCGGCGGAGCGGCGCACCACGCGCTCCAGCTCGTGCGGCTCGTAGAACTCCATGTGCGCGGTGAAGCCGAAGCGGTCGCGCAGCGGCGGCGGCAGCAGGCCGGCCCGGGTGGTGGCGCCGACCAGGGTGAAGGGCGGCAGCTCCAGGGGGATGGCGGTGGCGCCGGGGCCCTTGCCGACGATGACGTCGACGCGGAAGTCCTCCATCGCCATGTAGAGCATCTCCTCGGCGGGCCGGGACATCCGGTGGATCTCGTCGAGGAAGAGGATCTCGCCCTCCTGGAGGGAGGAGAGGATCGCGGCGAGGTCGCCGGCGTGCTGGATGGCGGGGCCGCTGGTGATCCTGATCGGCGCGTTCATCTCGGCCGCGATGATCATCGACAGGGTGGTCTTGCCGAGGCCGGGGGCGCCGGACAGCAGCACGTGGTCGGCGGTGGCACCGCGCTGGCGGGCGGCCTTGAGGACCAGGTCGAGCTGCTGGCGGACCTTCTCCTGGCCGACGAACTCGCTGAGGTCCTTGGGGCGCAGCGCGGCCTCGACGGCCTGGTCGTCGCCTTCGGCGGAGGCGCCGACGAGGCGCTCCGCGGCGGTTTCCGTCTCGTCGTCCCAGTTCACGTGGTCTGCCTTCTCGGTGGTGGTGGAAAAATCGGCCTCGCCGGCGATTGAGGCGCGGGGGTCCGGGGGCGGAGCCCCCGGGTGGCGTCAGCGGGCGCGGTTCAGCGTCTGCAGCGCCGCCCGCAGCAACTGCGGCACCGGGGCGGAGCCGCCCGCGGCGATCGCCTCCTCGGCCTGCGGCGTCACCGCCGCCACCGCCTCCTCGGCCTCCCGGCTCGCGTAGCCGAGGCCGATGAGGGCGGCGGAGAGCTGCTCGGTCCAGGGGGCGGGGCCGGTGGCGGCCGCGCGCTGGGCGCCGACGAGGCCGCTGCTGCCGAGCGGGGAGCCGAGCTTGTCCTTGAGTTCGAGGAGGAGCTTCTGGGCGCCCTTCTTGCCGATGCCGGGGACCGCGGTCAGCGCCTTCTCGTCGCCGGTGGAGACGGCGAGACGCAGCGCGTCGGGGCTGTGCACGCCGAGCATGGCCTGGGCGAGCCGGGGGCCGACGCCGCTGGCGGTCTGGAGCAGCTCGAAGACCTGGCGCTCGTCGTCGTCCGCGAAGCCGTACAGGGTGAGCGAGTCCTCCCGTACGACCAGGGAGGTGGCCAGGCGGGCGTGCTCCCCGACCCGGAGGCCCGCGATGGTGTTCGGGGTGCACTGGACGGCCATGCCGACGCCGCCGACCTCGACGACAGCGGTCGTGGGGGCGAGCGCGGCGACCGGGCCGCTGACGAAGGCGATCATGACGTGCGGCCTTTCGAGGCGTGCAGGGCGACGGCCTGCTGGAGGCGGTTCTGGGCGGGGGCGCGCCAGATGTGACAGATGGCGAGGGCGAGGGCGTCGGCGGCGTCGGCCGGCTTGGGCGGCGCGGAGAGCCGGAGCAGCCGGGTGACCATGGCGCCGACCTGTGCCTTGTCCGCGCGTCCACTGCCGGTGACGGCGGCCTTGACCTCGCTGGGGGTGTGCAGGGCGACGGGCAGTCCGCGGCGGCTGGCGCACAGCATGGCGACGGCGCTGGCCTGGGCGGTGCCCATCACCGTACTCACGTTGTGCTGGCTGAACACCCGCTCCACGGCGACGAGTTCGGGCTGGAAGCGGTCGAGCCACTCCTCTATGCCGCGCTCGATGCCGACGAGCCGCTGCCCGATGTCGGCGTCGGCGGGCGTGCGGACGACACCGACGCCGAGCATGGTCAGCGGGCGACCCGCGACGCCCTCGACCACGCCCACACCGCACCGGGTGAGTCCGGGATCCACCCCGAGTACGCGCACGCCGCCCCTCCCTGATCGCACCGCTCGCATGGTTCGCAAGTCTGTTTGTGCAGGCTATCCGCTGCCACTGACAACACAGCGG
Source organism: Streptomyces sp. NPDC003943 (assembly GCF_053605265.1). NCBI lineage: Bacteria > Bacillati > Actinomycetota > Actinomycetes > Kitasatosporales > Streptomycetaceae > Streptomyces > Streptomyces sp. NPDC003943. Next base: position 24,314 of record NZ_JBSGIW010000068.1, read on the forward strand.
CCGCAGGTCCTTGACGTTGTCGGGCAGCGCGCCGCCCCAGAAGCCGGTG
>NZ_JBSGIW010000068.1:24372-34709 GCF_053605265.1 Streptomyces sp. NPDC003943
CCTCTTACAACACCGGGGGCCGTGGGGTGTGTCCGGTCGGCCCGCTGGTGAGAAAGACCGTGATCAGGCGTCGACCTTCTCCATGACCTCGTCGCTGACGTCGAAGTTGGCGAAGACGTTCTGCACGTCGTCGCTGTCCTCGAGGGCGTCGATCAGCTTGAACATCTTGCGCGCGCCCTCCTCGTCGAGCTCGACCTGCATGGTCGGGACGAAGCTGGACTCGGCCGAGTCGTAGTCGATGCCGGCCTCCTGGAGCGCGGTGCGGACCGCGACCAGGTCGGTGGCCTCGCTGATGACCTCGAAGCTCTCGCCGAGGTCGTTGACCTCCTCGGCGCCCGCGTCGAGCACGACCTCCAGGACGTCGTCCTCGGTCCGCTCGCCCTTGGGCAGCACGACGACGCCCTTGCGGTTGAACAGGTACGAGACGGAGCCCGGGTCGGCCATCGAGCCGCCGTTGCGGGTCATGGCGACACGCACGTCGGAGGCGGCGCGGTTGCGGTTGTCGGTGAGGCACTCGATGAGCACCGCGACACCGTTCGGGCCGTAACCCTCGTACATGATCGTCGCGTAGTCGACGCCGCCGGCCTCGAGACCACCGCCGCGCTTGACCGCGGAGTCGATGTTCTTGTTCGGGACCGACTGCTTCTTCGCCTTCTGGATGGCGTCGAAGAGCGTCGGGTTGCCCTCGGGGTCGGCACCGCCGGTGCGGGCGGCGACCTCGATGTTCTTGATCAGCTTCGCGAAGAGCTTGCCGCGCTTGGCGTCGATCACGGCCTTCTTGTGCTTCGTCGTAGCCCATTTAGAGTGGCCGGACATCTGCCTGTCTCCTTCGCGTAACCATTTTCTGAACGAACCCCAGAGATCCTACCGGGAACGGATCAGCGCTCGGCGCGCACCATGTCCACGAACAGGCCGTGGATCCGGTGGTCGCCGGTGAGCTCCGGGTGGAACGAGGTGGCGAGGGCCTTGCCCTGCCGCACGGCGACGATGTGGCCGCCGTGCTCGGCGAGCACCTCGACCTCGGCGCCGACGGACTCCACCCACGGCGCACGGATGAAGACGCCCTCGACGGGGCTGTCTATTCCGGCGACGGTGACGCCCGCCTCGAAGGACTCGTTCTGCCGCCCGAAGGCGTTGCGGCGCACGATCATGTCGATGCCGCCGAAGGTCTCCTGGCCCGAGCGCGGGTCGAGGATCTTGTCGGCGAGCATGATCAGACCGGCGCAGGTGCCGTAGACGGGCATGCCCGCGGCGATCCGCTCACGCAGCGGCTCCATCAGGCCGAACAGCACGGCCAGCTTGGAGATGGTGGTGGACTCGCCACCGGGGATGACCAGGCCGTCGACCTCGGCGAGCTCCTCGGGGCGCCGGACCGGCCTGGCCACGGCGTCAGCCGCGGCCAGGGCGATCAGGTGCTCCCGTACGTCGCCCTGGAGGGCCAGGACACCAATGACGGGAGTGTGGCTCATGGTGCTTACCAGCCGCGCTTCGCGTAGCGCTCGGCCTCGGGCAGGGTGTCGCAGTTGATGCCGACCATGGCCTCGCCCAGGTTGCGGGAGGCGTCCGCGATGACCTTCGGGTCGTCGAAGAAGGTGGTCGCCTTCACGATGGCGGCGGCGCGCTTGGCCGGGTCGCCCGACTTGAAGATGCCGGAGCCGACGAAGACGCCCTCGGCGCCGAGCTGGCGCATCAGCGCGGCGTCGGCCGGGGTGGCGACGCCACCGGCGGAGAACAGCACGACCGGGAGCTTGCCGAGCTCGGCGACCTCCTTGACGAGCTCGTACGGGGCGCGCAGCTCCTTGGCGGCGGCGTACAGCTCGTTGTTGTCGAGGGCGCGCAGCTGGCCGATCTCGTTCTTGATCTGGCGCAGGTGGCGGACGGCCTCGACGACGTTGCCGGTGCCGGCCTCGCCCTTGGAGCGGATCATGGCCGCGCCCTCGGCGATGCGGCGCAGGGCCTCGCCCAGGTTGGTGGCGCCACAGACGAAGGGGGTGGTGAAGGCCCACTTGTCGGAGTGGTTGATCTCGTCGGCCGGGGTGAGGACCTCGGACTCGTCGATGTAGTCGACACCGAGGGACTGCAGGACCTGGGCCTCGACGAAGTGGCCGATGCGGGACTTGGCCATGACCGGGATGGAGACGGCCTCGATGATCTCTTCGATCATGTTCGGGTCGGACATGCGGGCCACGCCGCCGTCCTTGCGGATGTCCGCCGGGACCCGCTCCAGGGCCATGACGGCCACGGCGCCCGCGTCCTCGGCGATCTTCGCCTGCTCGGCGTTGACGACGTCCATGATCACGCCGCCCTTGAGCTGCTCGGCCATGCCGCGCTTGACGCGGGCGGTGCCGGTCTCGGGGGACTGGACGTTGGTGGAAGGCGTGGTGGACACGGGGTACCTCACTCGTGACAACGGGGTTGACGACTAGGGCGAGGAAACAGGCCACGGCCGGTCCACATCAAGGGCCAATGCCGACCCGGTGGCTCGTTTTCGCTCGTTACGAAGGCGGAGGGCGGTCAGGCCGGGCGATCCGCAAGGGCGACGGGCGGTTCGTCGTCCATTTCGAAGGCCATGGGGAACGGGGCGTGACCGGCCAGCCGGAACCAGCGGACCTTGCGATGACGGCGCAGCGCCCGCGCGGCGCGCACGGCGTCGTTGTGGAACCGCCGCGCCATCGGCACCCGGCGCACGGCCGCCGCCAGCTCCCCCGCGGCCTCCTCGCCGCCCGGCGCCTGCCGCACCACGTCGACCTGCTCCGGCTCCCCGAACACCGCCCGCAGCGCCTGGCTGAGCTCGCTCTCCGCGACCTCCCGCTGGTCCTCCTCCGCCTGCCGGGCCGCGTGCGCCGCCTCGTACAGCACGATCGACGCGGCCGGGTCGAGGATCCCCGACGTGGCGAGCTCCTGGGTGACCGAGGCGCGCCGCAGCAACTGCGCGTCGAGCGCGGCGCGGGCGGCGTCGATGCGGGTGTGGAGGCGGTCGAGGCGGCCGGCGGTCCAGCTCAGATAGACGCCGACGAGGATCAGCGCGACGACGGTCCAGATCAGGGTTTCGGTCACGGGCGCACAGGCTACCGGGACCGTTGCGGGCACGAGGGCCGGAGAGCCGGGCCGCGGCGGGACGACGGCCCGGCAGGGCGACGCCCTACAGCCCCAGCCGCGCCCGCAGCCCCCCGCCCGCCCGCTCGTCCGTCGCCACCGACGCCGCGCCGTCCGTCACCGTCTCGTACACCGCGAGGATGTCCGCGCCGACCGTCGACCAGTCGAAGCGGCGCACGTGCGCCGAGCCGCGTTCGCTGAGTTCGGCGCGGCGGGACTTGTCGCCGAGGAGGCGGATCGCGCGGTCGGCGAGGTCGTCCGCGTCCTCGTTGGCGAAGAGCTCGCCGGCCGCGCCCTGGTCGAGGACCTGGGCGAAGGCGTCCAGGTCGGCGGCGAGCACCGGCGCGCCCGCGGACAGCGCCTCGACGAGGATGATGCCGAAGCTCTCGCCGCCCGTGTTGGGGGCGACGTACACGTCGACGCTGCGCAGCAGGCGCGCCTTGTCCTCGTCGCTGACCATGCCGAGGAACTCGACGCGCCCGCGCATCTCGGCGGGCAGCGAGGCGACGGCCTCCTCCTCGTCGCCGCGGCCGGCGACGAGGAGCCGGGTGTCCGGGCGCTCGGTGAGGATCTTCGGCAGGGCGCGCATCAGGACGGGGAGGCCCTTGCGGGGCTCGTCGATGCGGCCGATGAAGCCGAGCGTGCCTCCCTGCCACTCCTTCTTCGGCTCGGCGCGGGCGAAGAAGTCGACGTCGACGCCGTTGGGGATGACGACGGCGTCGCCGCCGAGGTGCTCGACCAGGGTCCGCCGGGCGTACTCGCTGACGGCGATCCGGGCGCTGATCTTCTCCAGCGCCGGCTGCAGGATCGGGTAGGCGGCGATCATCGCCCTCGACCGCGGGTTGGAGGTGTGGAAGGTGGCCACGATCGGGCCCTGCGCCGCCCAGCAGGTGAGCAGCCCGAGCGACGGAGAGGTCGGTTCGTGGATGTGGACGACGTCGAAGGTGCCGTCGTGCAGCCAGCGCCGGACCCGCGCCGCGGAGAGGAAACCGAAGTTGAGGCGGGCGACGGAGCCGTTGTACGGCACGGGCACGGCGCGTCCGGCGGAGACGACGTACGGCGGCAGCGGTGTGTCGTCGTCGGCGGGCGCGAGGACGGAGACCTCGTGGCCGAGCCGGATCAGGTGCTCCGCGAGGTCGCGGATGTGGAACTGGACGCCGCCCGGGACGTCCCAGGAGTACGGGCAGACGATGCCGATCCTCAAGAGCGGTTCGCCTCCAGGTCCGCCAGCCACAGTCGCTGGAGCATGTGCCAGTCCTCCGGGTGGTCCGCGATGCCGCCGGCGAAGGCGTCGGCGAGGGCCTGTGTCATGACGGACGTCTTCTCGGCGCGCGTGCCCGACTCGGGCACCTCGATCGGCGCGTGGACGCGGCCCTGCATGACGTCGGTGTCGTCGTACCAGAGCGTCACGGGCAGCAGCAGCGCTCCGGTCTGCTGGGCGAGCATCGCGGGCCCGGCGGGCATCCGGGCCTTCTCGCCGAAGAAGTCCACCTCGACGCCGGAGGCGGACAGGTCGCGGTCGGCGACCAGGCAGACGAGCCCGCCGGCCCGCAGCCGCCGCGCCAGCGTGCCGAAGGCGGCCCCGCCGGTGTGCGGCAGGACCTCCATGCCGAGGGACTCGCGGTAGGCCACGAACCGGTCGTACAGCGTCTCGGGCCTGAGCCGCTCGGCGACGGTGGTGAAGGGCACGCCGAGCGCCCGGGTGACCCACACGCCGGCGAGGTCGTAGTTGCCCATGTGCGGCAGCGCGAGTATCACGCCCTTGCCGGAGGCGAGCCCGTCGGTCAGGTGGTGGACGTCCTTCGGGTCGAAGCTGTTCGCCGCCCGTTCCTTGCTCCAGGTCGGCAGCCGGAAGGACTCCATCCAGTAGCGCATGTACGAGCGCATGCCGGCCTTCGACAGCTCCTGGAGGCGCGCCGGCGTCGGGTCCGGCACGACCCGCGCGAGGTTGGCCTCCAGGCGCAGCACGCCCTTGCCGCGCCGCTTCCACGCGGTGTCGGCGATCCGCCGGCCGAGGCCCTTGGCCACCGGCTCGGGCAGCTTCTTCACGGTGGCCCAGCCGAGCCCGTAAAGACCGTCCGTCAGCTTCTCCCGCATGCCGCCGCTCACGACGTCGCCTCACTCCCCCGGGCGGCGGCGTCCGCCTCCGCCGACTCCCTGCGTACCGTCACGACCCGCTGTCCGAGGGTCACCGCCGAGCCGACCGCCACGATCCACAGGGCGATGGGCAGCAGCACCTGGACGCCGGGCACGCCGAACGTGTGCAGGCCGGCGAGACCGGCCGCGACCAGCGAGATCACCAGCCGCTCGGCCCGCTCGACCAGGCCGTTGACGGCCACCGGCAGGCCGATCGCCTCGCCGCGCGCCTTGGTGTACGACACCACCTGGCCGGCGGCCAGGCAGAAGATCGACACGGCGCACAGGATGTTGTCGTCGCCCTTGCCCGCGTACCAGAGCGCGAAGCCGCCGAAGATCGCCCCGTCCGCGACCCGGTCGAGCGTCGAGTCGAGGAAGGCGCCCCAGCGGCTGGACAGGCCGGCCTGTCGCGCCATGTTGCCGTCCACGAGGTCCGAGAAGACGAACAGCGTGATGACGATCGTGCCCCAGAAGAACTCTCCGCGCGGGAAGAAGACCAGCGCGCCGGCCACCACCCCGGCGGTGCCGATGAGCGTGACGGTGTCGGGGCTGACGCCCCTGCGGAGCAGAAACGCGGCGAACGGTGTGAGGACACGCGTAAAAAACGCACGCGCGTACTTGTTCAGCATGGCCTTCCCGAGGTTCGGTGGGCCGCGCGGCCCCTACGACCACCGGCTCACCCATCGTAGCCACGCGGGCCCCGGCCGGAGCGGCGGCACCCGGGGACGGCTCGCGGGAACGGCGCGCGGCAGCCGCCGGGCCACCGCGGAGCCGCTGCCGGGCCGCCGGGCGTACGACGTATGGACGCACCGTGACGTCGGTGCAAAGCTCGAAGGACGACCGCGGGCGTCCCCGGAGCCGCACGCGACACGCGCCACACCGGGCCGTCCTCGCGCTCCCCGCGCCCGCGCCGCCACCTCACCGTGCGAGCAGTCGGGAGGAACATCATGGGCGACAAGGCGAACCCCCACTCCGGAGCCGCCGGCAGGGCTCCAACGGCCGACCGGCCCTCGGCCGTACGGAACGTGGTGCTGGTCGGCCACAGCGGATCGGGCAAGACGACCCTCGTCGAGGCCCTGGCCCAGACCGCGGGCGCGGTCAACCGGGCCGGGCGCGTCGAGGACGGCGGCACCATCTCGGACTACGACGAGATCGAACACCGCCAGCAGCGTTCCGTACAGCTCTCGCTCGTCCCCGTCGAATGGGACGGCTGCAAGATCAACCTTCTGGACACCCCCGGATACGCCGACTTCGTCGGGGAGCTGAGGGCCGGTCTGCGCGCGGCGGACGCGGCCCTCTTCGTCGTCTCGGCGGCCCAGGAGCCCGACGCGCTCGTCGGCTCGACCCGCGCCGTGTGGGAGGAGTGCGCGGCCGTCGGCATGCCCCGGGCGATCGTCGTCACCCATCTCGACACGGCCCGCACCGACTACACCCAGCTCACGGAGATCCTCGCCTCGCTCTACGGCGGCGACGACCCCGACGCCGTACTCCCGCTCTATCTGCCCGTGCGCGGCGCGGAGGCCGCCGACGGGCACGCCCCGGCCACCGGCCTGGTGGGGCTGCTCACCGAGCGGATCTTCGACTACACCACGGGCGCACGACGGGAGGATCCGCCCGACGAGGCGCAGCGGCCGCTGATCGCCGCGTCCCGGGCCCGGCTCATCGAGGGGATCATCGCCGAGAGCGAGGACGAGACCCTGATGGACCGCTATCTCGGCGGCGAGGACATCGACCTCAAGACGCTGATCGACGACCTGGAGAAGGCGGTCGCGCGCGGCACCTTCCATCCGGTGCTCGCCGCCGCCCCGGCTTCGGACGGCGGCAAGCAGGGCCTGGGCACGGTCGAGCTCCTCGAACTGATCACGGGCGGCTTCCCCACCCCGCTGGAGCGCGAGGCGCCGGCCGTCACCACGCCCGAGGGCGCGTCCCGCCCGGCGCTGGTGTGCGACCCGGACGGGCCGCTGGTCGCCGAGGTCGTGAAGACCTCCTCCGACCCGTACGTGGGCCGGATCTCGCTGGTCCGGGTCTTCTCCGGCACGCTGCGGCCCGACGAGACCGTGCACGTGTCGGGCCACGGGCTCACCGACCGCGGCCACGAGGACCACGACGTCGACGAACGGGTCGGCGCGCTCACCTCCCCGTTCGGCAAACAGCAGCGCACGCTCGCCCACGCCGTGGCCGGCGACCTCGCCTGCGTGGCCAAACTGGGCCGCGCCGAGACCGGCGACACGCTCTCAGCCAAGGACGCGCCGCTCCTGATGGAGCCGTGGTCGATGCCGGAGCCGCTGCTGCCGCTGGCGATCGAGGCACACAGCAAGGCCGACGAGGACCGGCTCTCGCAGGGCCTCGCCCGGCTCGTCGCCGAGGACCCGACCATGCGGCTCGAACAGAACCAGGACACCCACCAGGTGGTGCTCTGGTGCCTGGGCGAGGCACACGCCGACGTGGCCCTGGAACGGCTGCGCGGCCGGTACGGCGTGCAGGTCGACACCGTGCCGCACAAGGTGTCGCTGCGCGAGACCTTCGGCACCGGCTCCGCCGGCCGCGGCCGGCACGTCAAGCAGTCCGGCGGGCACGGGCAGTACGCGATCTGCGAGATCGACGTCGAACCGCTGCCGCCGGGCAGCGGCATCGAGTTCGTCGACAAGGTCGTCGGCGGCGCCGTCCCGCGCCAGTTCATCCCCTCCGTCGAGAAGGGCATCCGCAGCCAGGCGGCCAAGGGAGTCGCGGCCGGATACCCGCTGGTCGACATCCGGGTCACCCTGCGCGACGGCAAGGCGCACTCGGTCGACTCCTCCGACGCGGCCTTCCAGACCGCCGGCGCCCTCGCCCTGCGCGAGGCGGCCGCCGACGTGCCGATCCACCTCCTGGAACCGGTCGCGGAAGTGACCGTCCTCGTCCCCGACGACTACGTCGGCCCCGTGATGAGCGACCTGTCCGGGCGGCGCGGCCGGGTCGTCGGCACCGAGCAGGTCGGCCCCGGCCGCACCCTGGTGCGCGCCGAGGTCCCGGAGATCGAGATCGGGCGGTACGCGATCGACCTGCGCTCCGTGTCGCACGGCACCGGAAGCTTCGACCGTACGTACGCCCGGCACGAGCCGATGCCCGCCCACCTCGCCGACAGGATCCGCGAACAGGCGGAGAAGGGCGCCTGACCGAACCCGCACAGCAGCGTGCGGAGCCGCCCCTGACGGCCCGACAGGCATGCCGCCCGCCCAACTCCCCTCGGGCGGGCGGCATTCGGCCATTCGGTCGTCCCCGCCCGCTCCCGTGACGCATCCGTCGTCGCCCGGTTACGCTGTGGTGCCCAGCTCAGAAGGTGTGCGGGGCGCGGCGGTTGGGAACAGCCCGCACAGGAACCGTGGCGATGGGGGCGGCAGTGACGATCGGCAGTTTCGGACCCGGGGCACAGATCCCGTTGCAGGGCTCGGACGCACAGACGGCGGCGACCTTTGCCCTCGCCTCCGCCGCGTACCGCGACAGCCCCGTCGAGACGATCCTGGAAGCCAACAACGAGTGGCACAAGTCGACGGTCAAGGAAGGCAAATGGGCCAAGCTCTTCCGGCCCGACCTCGGTGAGGCGTTCTCCCGCGCCGTCCAGGTACGGATGCTCGGCGGCGCCCGCAAACCGCTCATCCAGTCCTTCGGAGCCGAACCGCAACCGGTCGTCGAGCACTGCCTCGCGGCCACCCGCATCCGCAAGCAGCGCGACATCAAACTGACCCTGGTCACCCTCGTCTTCGGCGTGCTGTTCCTGCCCGGCCTGCTGCTCTGGCTCGGCGTGATCCAGCTCCGCCGCACGGTCGCCGGCAACGAGAACAAGCGCACCAGCGCCGTCGGCACCGCCCTGCTCGTCGCCGCCGGCCTCTTCGCCCTGCTCGTGCTGCTCAAGCTGCCCTTCGACGGCCTGCTGCCCAACTACCTGCGCGCCATGATCGCCGCCCCCGTCGTCGGCTGGTTCCTGGCCCGCCGCATCTGCGAGACCACCGCCGTCGACCTGCGCGAGCGCTGGACCGGCCTGCTCAGCGGCGGTGGCGTCGGCGCCGCGATCCCGGAGGCCGTACCGAAGGACCCCACCGAGAAGACCGCCGAGGAACTCCGCGTCAACCTGGAGAAGCTCACCGCCGAGCAGCAGTCCAACGTCGTCTTCTACGCGGGACCCAAGGGAATACTGGGCATGGGCACCCGCTGGGGCAGCTGGACCCTCGCCGAGGAGCTGTTCCCGCAGAACGGCAAGGAGATCCACGACTTCCGCGCCTGGGACGTCGTCCGCAAGATCCACACCGAGCTCACCCTGCTCGAACGCGGCTCGCTCAAGACCGGCTTCCCCAAGCCCACCGTCAAGCACTGGATCGTCTCCCCCGTCGGCGAGGGCGCCGACGAGGTCGCCCGCCCCGAGGGCGAGAACATCGTCCACTACCAGGTGAAGCCGCACGAGATACAGCGCATCTGCAACGACCAGCAGTTCGGCAGCGGCAACCGTCACTACCTCGGCGTCCAGTTCACCCTGTGGGACGGCCAGCTCGTCCTCACCATGATGGTGACGGTCACCTCGCTCCACCACACCCTGCGCGTCGAGGTCACCGGTCACGCCCTCGGCCCGGTGCACGGCCTGTTCACGACGAAGCCGAAGGCGAAGACGAAGGAGGTCTCCAAGACCGTCAGGTTCTGGGAGACCCGCGAGATCAAGCTGCCGCTGACCGACACCGACGACGTCGTCCGCCAGGCCGTGCGCGCCCCGCTCACCTGGTTCCCGCCGATCCTCGACTTCCTCGGCGGCAAGCTCGTCCTGCCCGAGCCCTTCGGCCTGCGCCACGCCTGGGCCGGCCAGCCCTGGCGGCACCGCTTCATGGCCGACGACGCGATCCGCGCCGCCACTCCGGTGCTGCGCGCGGTCCACGCCGCGACGATCAAGGTGCTCGACGAGCACGGCGTGGACACGGAGAAGTTCAGCGCCCGCTCGCTGGTGCTGAGCGGTGGGATCCAGGACCCGGGCCCGAAGAAGGCGGACATCTACGACGCGTAGGCGCCGCAGGGGATACGTGTCGTCGAGGCCCACGGCGGCACCATCACCGTCGGACGCGGCCCCCGTGGCGGGGCCGAGT
>NZ_JBSGIW010000068.1:34719-45694 GCF_053605265.1 Streptomyces sp. NPDC003943
CGCCGCAGGGTAAACAAAAGGCGGTAACAAAAAACTCGGATATTGGATCCCGCATTTCGTATCCCACAGCCCGGTACCGCTCAGATGCCCGCCGGCCAGGCGTCTGCCAGCATCTTCCGCGTGTCCGCGAGCAGCTGCGGCAGCACCTTCGTGTGCCCGACCACCGGCATGAAGTTGGTGTCCCCGCCCCAGCGCGGCACCACGTGCTGGTGCAGATGCGCCGCGATCCCGGCACCCGCCACCGAACCCTGGTTCATCCCGATGTTGAACCCGTGCGCCCCCGACGCGGCCCGCAGCGCGACCATCGCCCGCTTGGTGAACTCCGCCAGCTCCGAGGTCTCGTCCGCGTCCAGGTCGGTGTAGTCCGCGACGTGCCGGTACGGCACCACCATCAGGTGCCCGCCGTTGTACGGGTACAGGTTGAGCACCGCGTACACGCTCGTGCCCCGCGCGATCACCAGACCGTCCTCGTCCGACTTCGCCGGGATCGTGCAGAAGGGACAGCCGTCCTCGGCACCCGGCCCGGTCGGCTTGTTCTCGCCCTGGATGTACGCCATCCGGTGAGGCGTCCACAGGCGCTGGAACGCGTCCTGCGTCCCCACTCCGATCTGCTGCTCCGGCTCAGTCGTCATGCTGTGCAGCATATTGCGTCGCCCGTTCGGAACGTGTCGCCGGGGCGGAAGATCCGTGCACCGGCCATGCTGATCGAATGAGCCACAGCCCGCCGACGCCTCCGCGACAGGAACGCTGGGACCGGCGCATGGAGACCCCGCTGGCCGTGGCCTCCCTGGTCTACCTCGGCGCGTACGCGGTCCGCGTCCTGGTCCACGACCTGCCCGACATCTGGCGCGACCTCTGCCTGGCGCTGACCTTCGGCGCCTGGGCGGTCTTCCTCGTCGACTACGCGGTACGCCTCCGGCTCAGCGGCCTCCGCCCCTGGCGCTTCGTACGCGGGCACTTCCTCGACACCGTCGTCCTCCTGCTGCCCCTGCTGCGCCCGCTGCGCGTGGTGCGCCTCTACGACCGGATGCAGCGCCGCCACGACCAGCCCCGGCTCACCCTCTACGCCCGCGTCATGGCGTACGCGAGCCTGGCGACGGTCCTGATCGGCTTCTCCGGCTCGCTCGTCGTCTACCAGGCCGAGTACGGCGCCCCGGGCGCGACGATCCGCACCTTCGGCGACTCGGTGTGGTGGGCCTGCTCGACCCTCGCGACGGTGGGCTACGGCGACGTGACCCCGGTGACCCCGCTGGGCCGCGTGGTGGCGGTGGGCCTGATGGCCGGCGGGCTCGCGCTCCTCGGCGCGGTGACGGGTTCGTTCTCGTCCTGGCTGATCCAGGTGTTCACGCGGGAGGACGAGAAGAGGCCCCCGGGGGGATTCCCGGGGGCCTCCTAGCCGGCTCGTGAGTCCGTCAGGTCATCAGACCTGGACGCGGCGCTCCACCACGTCGGCGAGCTTCGCCAGCGCGTCCTCGCGCGGGATGCCGTTCTCCTGCGAACCGTCGCGGTAGCGGAAGGAGACCGTGCCCGCGTTCATGTCGTCGTCGCCGACGATGATCATGAACGGCACCTTGAGCTTCTGGTGGGTGCGGATCTTCTTCTGCATGCGGTCGGAGGAGGCGTCCACCTCGACCCGCAGGCCCTTCTTCTTCGCGTCGGCCGCGAACTCCTGCAGGTACTCGATGTGCGCGTCGCCGATCGGGATGCCGACCGCCTGCACCGGGGCCAGCCACGGCGGCATGGCGCCCGCGTAGTGCTCAAGAAGCACGGCGAAGAAGCGCTCGATGGAGCCGAACAGCGCACGGTGGATCATGACCGGGCGCTGGCGCGAGCCGTCCGCCGAGGTGTACTCGAGGTCGAAGCGCTCCGGCAGGTTGAAGTCGAGCTGCACGGTCGACATCTGCCAGGTACGGCCGATGGCGTCCTTCGCCTGCACGGAGATCTTCGGACCGTAGAACGCGGCGCCGCCCGGGTCGGGGGTCAGCGGGAGGCCCTGCTTCTCGGCCACCTGCCGCAGCGTCTCGGTGGCCTCCTCCCACACCTCGTCGGAGCCGACGAACTTGTTCGGGTCCTTGGTCGACAGCTCCAGGTAGAAGTCGGTCAGACCGTAGTCGCGGAGCAGGTTGAGGACGAAGGTGAGCGTCTTGTCGAGCTCGTCCGCCATCTGCTCGCGGGTGCAGTAGATGTGCGCGTCGTCCTGGGTGAAGCCGCGGGCCCGGGTCAGGCCGTGGACGACGCCCGACTTCTCGTACCGGTACACGGTGCCGAACTCGAACAGGCGCAGCGGCAGCTCACGGTAGGAGCGTCCGCGCGCGTCGAAGATCAGGTTGTGCATCGGGCAGTTCATGGGCTTGAGGTAGTAGTCCACGCCCTCGTCGAGCTGCATGGGCGGGTACATGCCCTCGGCGTACCAGTCGAGGTGACCGGACTTCTCGAAGAGCTTGCCCTTGGTCGCGTGCGGCGAGTAGACGAACTCGTAGCCCTCCTCCTCGTGCCGCTTGCGGCTGTAGTCCTCCATGACCCGGCGGATGATGCCGCCCTTGGGGTGGAAGACGGCGAGGCCGGAGCCGATCTCGTCCGGGATGGAGAAGAGGTCGAGCTCGTTGCCGAGCTTGCGGTGGTCGCGCTTCTCGGCCTCGGCGAGGAAGTCGAGGTGGGCCTTCAGCTCCTCCTTCGACGGCCACGCGGTGCCGTAGATGCGCTGGAGCATCGGGTTCTTCTCGCTGCCGCGCCAGTAGGCGGCGGCGTTGCGCATCAGCTTGAACGCCGGGATGTTCCGGGTCGTGGGCAGGTGCGGACCCCGGCAGAGGTCCTTCCAGCACAGCTCGCCGGTCTTCGCGTCCAGGTTGTCGTAGATGGTCAGCTCGCCGCCGCCCACCTCGACGTTCGCGCCGTCGTCGGTCGAGGCCGAGCCCTTGATGCCGATGAGCTCCAGCTTGTACGGCTCGTCCGCGAGCTCCTCGCGGGCCGCCTCGTCGGTGACGACGCGGCGGGCGAACTTCTGCCCCCGCTTCTGGATCTCCTGCATCTTCTTCTCGATGGCCTTGAGATCCTCGGGCGTGAACGGCTTCGCCACGTCGAAGTCGTAGTAGAAGCCGTCCCGGACCGGCGGGCCGATGCCCAGCTTGGCCTCGGGGAAGATCTCCTGCACGGCCTGCGCCATGACGTGCGCGGTGGAGTGGCGCAGGATGTTGAGGCCGTCCTCGGAGGAGATCTCCACGCCCTCGACGACGTCGCCCTCGACGAGCTCGTACGACAGGTCCTTCAGCTCGCCCGCGACACGGGCGGCGATGACGGTGCGGTCGTCGGCGAACAGGGCGCCGGCCGTGGTGCCCGCGCTCACCGTCCTCTCCTCTGGCCCGGAGGCGGACTGGACGGTCACACGGACTTCAGACACGGGTGCTCCATACATAGGGGCGCAGGCAGACACGAGGTGCCGGCGCCGGCGGTGCGCGGCAGAGACGAGGTGCCGCGCAAGCCTTGATCCTACCCGGGGCCCGTGCCCGACCCTCAGTCCTCGGCGGGCCCGCAGGCCTCCCCGAAGAAGGCCGCGTCCTCGGCGGTGCCCTGGAGCGACTTCATCAGCCGGTCCCGTTCCGCCTCGTCCACCTGCACCGGTACGACCTCGCTCGCGTCCGTCAGGCGCCGGAAGCCGCCGCGGCTCTCCAGCCGGCCGACGACCCGGATCGGGAGGCCGGCGAGGTGCGCGCGGCCGGCGGTGCGGTAGCCCTCCTCGTCGAGGGTGGCGCGGACGTGGCCGACCTCGGCGCCGGCCAGGACGCGGAGCCGTACGGTGCCCTCGCCGCGCGGGCCGGAGCGGCGCATGCGGACGACGGTGCCGGTGATGCGTACGGGTACGGAGGGCTCGCCGGCCCGGTAGCGGACGCCGGCCTCGCGCAGCGCGGGCAGGTCGCCGGGCGAGAACTCGACGGGCTCGGGGCGGGCCGCGCAGCCCTCGGGGGTACCGGCGGCCGGTGACCATTCCAGGGCGATGCTGGCACCCTCCGTACCGCGCACGAGCGCGACGAGCGCGTCAGTGAGCTCGCGGCTGACGCCGGCCTCGACGGCGCTGTCGAACGCCTCCATGCCGCCGGTGGCGCGCCGGTAGTCGACGGCCTCGCGGGCCGCGTACAGGGCGTGGTAGAGCCGCACCGAGACGGCGCGGCCGGGGTCGACCGGCAGGAAGGCGGTCAGTCCGCGGCCGCCGGGGGCGGCGCCGACGACGACGGACTCCAGGGACGCCTGGGCCTGCCGCCGGTGCCGGGCGCCGTGGTAGCCGGCCCGGCCGCGGACGGCGAGCGCGCCGGCCAGGAGCACTCCGCGGGCGGCGGACCTGAGCTGTTCCTGCACGGGCCAGGGCACCGTCCCGGCCGGGCCCGGCGGCACGTCCCGCCACCAGCGGATCTCGTCGCTGGGCACGGTGAGGCCGGTGAGGACCTCGCGGGCGGAGGGCGCGGCGCTGCGGGCGAGGGCGGTGAGGGCCTCGCCGATCAGGTCCTCGCAGTCGGGGAAGGCGCGGCTGTCCGGGACGAGGAGGCTGGTGCCGCGGCTGCCGGCCTCGGGGCCCGGCGGGCTCCAGCGGCTGTAGCGGCCGGGGGCGCCGCCCCGGCGCCGCCAGCCGTGCCGGGCGAGCAGCGCGCCGAGGACCCGGGGGTCGACGCGGCCGGGGTCCGGGGTGTCGCCCGCGTCGGCCCAGGGTCCGAGGGGCGCGGCGGGGACGCCGGTCCAGTGGCCGGGGAGTTCGCCGGGCGCCGGGTGGGGGCGGAAGGGCGGGGACGGTGGCACGGGGTGGGCGGGCGGGAGCACGGGGCCGGGGCCGTGACCGGCCCCGTTCTCGGGTTCGTCGATCGGCCGGTGCATCAGGGTCTCCCTCCCACGCCGACCCGCGCCATGATCTCGCAGAGCGCCCGGTCGTCGAAGATCCGCGTCGTCGGGATGCGCACGGTGGTCCGGCGGCGTCCCGTGACCGGGTGGCCGGCCAGGTTGATCCAGTAGCAGCAGTGCCGCAGGTCGAGCCGGTCGTGGTCGGCCCGCAGCCAGTCCTCGCGGTCGCGGGGCACGAGCATCACGACCAGGATCTTGTGGACGGCGACCGGGGTGCGGGCGAGCTTCACCAGGTGCTCGTTGTCGAGCGTGAACGAGAAGTGGCCCGGTGCGGAACCGGGCGGGGCCTGCGTCCGCGGCGGTATCTGGTAGGTGCATTTCAGCTGCACCTTGATGGTGACCTCGTCGTCGACGGTGTGGTCCGGTGCGCTGTGGCTGACGTGCCAGTCGATGCCGTTGTCCGGGAACGGCTGCGACAGCGAGCAGCCGGCCGCCGCCGCGACCGCGTGGAGGTATCCGACCTGGAGGGTCTCCATGCAGGCGGTGGTGGCGAGTGAGCCGCGCAGCGGTGCTGCCCGCTGGGTCGGCAGCCCTCCCGATTCCGGCTGGGCGAGCGCCATGTCAATGTCCTTCCCCGTCACCTCTGTTGTGACCGGTCCGCGTACGGCGCAAACAGCCCGGGTATCAACGATTCGGGCAGGGGGATGGCCATCTGCCGCGCATGTGCGAGGAGTTCGGGGATGACGACGAACTGGTACGAGGGGCCCCTGGCCGCATTCGACACGGAGACCACGGGAGTGGACGTCGAGCAGGACCGCATCGTGTCCGCCGCGCTCGTCGTCCAGGACGCCGCAGGCATGCGCCCGCGGGTGACGCGCTGGCTGGTGAACCCGGGCATACCGGTGCCGCCGGAGGCCACGGCCGTACACGGGCTGACGGACGATCACCTCCAGCGGAACGGGCGGTGGCCGTCACCGGTGGTGGAGGAGCTGGCCCGGGCGATAGCCGAACAGAGCGCGGCCGGACGGCCGTTGGTGGTCATGAACGCGCCGTTCGACCTGACGATCCTCGACCGCGAGCTGCGCCGCCATCGCGCGTCCTCGCTGGGCCGCTATCTGGAGCACGCGCCGCTGTGCGTGCTCGACCCGCGGGTCCTGGACAAGCACCTGGACCGGTACCGCAAGGGGCGGCGGACGCTGGGGGATCTGTGCGAGCACTACGAGGTCGTGCTCGACGGCGCGCACGACGCGGCGGCGGACGCGCGGGCGGCCATGGAGGTGGTACGGGCGGTGGGGCGGCGGTTCGCCTCGCGGCTCGAGCGGCTGACGCCGGGCGAGCTGCACACGCTCCAGTCGGTGTGGCACGCGGCGCAGGCGCGGGGTCTGCAGGCGTGGTTCGCGCGGCAGGGCACGCCGGAGACGGTGGACCCGGCGTGGCCGCTGCGTCCGGAGCTGCGGACGGCGGCGTGATCCCGGGCCGGGAATGGCCGAGGCCGGTCCGTCTTCTGACGGACCGGCCTCTCCCGGTGGGCGATACTGGGATCGAACCAGTGACCCCTTCGGTGTGAACGAAGTGCTCTCCCGCTGAGCTAATCGCCCGGGCAACGGGTGAAACCATACAGGCCCTCGCACCCTTCGTTCAAACCGGCGGGACCGGGCGGCGCAGGTGGGCGACGAGTCCACGGCGGCCGCCGCGCATCATCAGGGCGTGGTTGGCGCGGAACAGGGGCCGTCCGGGGACGGCGAGGGCGCGCATGAGCGGATTCCTGACGTCGACCTCCTGCTCGTACCGCGCGCGGGTGCCGGTGCCGGCGGACCGGGCGGTGAGCGTCCAGCGGGCCCAGCCCTCCAGGTCGCCGCCGAGCGCGATCTCCAGGACGCCGGCGGCGGGGTCGCGGCGCCGGGCCTCGGCGGTGACGTGGAGGTCGTACGGGAGGAGGGAGCGGAAGCGGGCGGTGGCGGTGCGTTCGTCGTGCGGGACGACCTCACGGACCTGGGGCCACCAGAGCGGATACTCCTCGGCGCGTTCCAGGACGGCGTAGACGGCGTCGGGCGGGGCGGTGAGGCGCCAGACGGTGCGGAAGCGGTAGTGGCACCAGTCCATGGGGCCAGTGTGGGGTACTCAGGGCCGGATCTGAGTATCCGCGCGCATTCCTCGGCGTTGTGTCCGGGGCCACACTCCGGTTATGGATTCCTCCCTGCCTCCCGCGGAAGAGCTGGTGCTCGTCGACCGCGAACTGGCCCGACTCGACGCCCGCCGGGCGCAGTTGCTGCTCCGCCGTGACTGGCTGCTGCGGGTGATCGGCTCGCAGGTGCCGGCCCTCGCGCCGGGGCGCCCGTCGACGGCACCCTGGCCCGCGGCCGCGCCGCCCCGCGCGGAGGCGACACCGCGCAGCACGCAGAACGTGCTGCTGACGCTCGGCGGGGTGCTGCTCACGGTCGCGGCGCTGGTGTTCACGCTGGTGAGCTGGGGGACGATGGGCATCGGCGGCCGGGCGGCCGTGCTCGCCGTGGTGACCTCGGGCGCGCTCGGCGCACCGGCGCTGCTGCTGCGCCGGGGGCTGGCGTCGACGGCGGAGGCGGTGGCGGCGCTCGGTCTGGTCCTGACGGTCCTCGACGCGTACGCGCTGCACCGGGTGGCGCTGGCGGACACGGCCGGCCTGGGGTACACGGCCGCGGCGTCGGCGGTCCTGGCAGGGGTGTGGGCGGGGTACGGCTCGGCCCTGTCCCGGCTGCGGATACCGGTCCCGGCGGCGGTGGTCGCGGCCCAACTGCCGCTGCCCCTCGGGGTGCTGGCCGCCGGTGGCGGTGTGGTGCCGGTGGCGTGGGCGGCGCTCGCGACGGCCGTCCTCGACCTGCTGGTGGTCCTCTTCACGACGCCGCTCGCGCCCCGGGTGACGGCCGGTGCCGGCGCGGCCGCTCTGGGCGGCTGGGCGTTCCTCACCGGTCTGGCCCTTTCGCTCTCGTCCCCGCTGCGGGGCGCGCTGCTGCTGCTCGCCTGCGCCGGGGTGCTCGGGTACCTCGCGGTGCGTCAGCCGCGCTCGGGGCTCGCCTCGGCCACGGGGGCCGGCGTGGCGGGGATCGCGGCGGCGGGTGGTCTGCTGCGTGCGGTGACGCCGGAGGCGTGGATCATGCCCGGATACGCGCTGTGCGGGGTGGTCCTGGCGGGGGCGGCGTGGCGGCTGCTCGCGAGGGTGCCGGCCGTGCGGAACGGGTTCGCGCTCGCGGGGGCCGGGGCGCTCGGCCTGGCTGTCGCTTGGGCGCTGCCGCCGGCCCTGGTCGGTCTGGTGGGGCCGCTGGCGCGGACGACGGACGTCTGGTCCGGTGCGCACGGCGAGCGGGCGTTGTCCGGTTACCCGGCGACCTCGCTCCTGGTGCTGCTGCTCGCGGCCGGCGTCCTCGCGGCGGTGCCGCGCCCGTGGGGCCGCATGGGCGCCCTCGCCGTCGGCTGGGCGCTGCTGGTCGGTCTGCCGGTGTCCCTGGACCTGCCGTACGGGGCGACGCTCGCCGTCCAGCTCGTGGCGACGGCGACGGGCCTGGCGGTCTCGGTGCGCCCCGGGGTCCTGGCGCGCGGCCTGGTCGTGCCTGGGCCTGGGGCTCCTGAGGCGTCCGAGGCCGCTCAGACGGCGCCGGCGCGGGACGTGTCCGGCGCGTGGCCGGGCTGGGGGCCTCGGGTCGGTGGTCCCGCCGCCCGGACGGTGCAGCCGGAGTCGGTCGTGGCGTGGCTCGGCTTCGGGTGCGGCCTCGCCGCCGCGCTGTCGGCGGTGGCGCTGGGGCTCGACGCGCGGGCGGCGACGTTCACGGTGCTCGGGGTGCTCGCGGTGCTGCTCGGCGGGGTCGCGGTGTACGGGGCCGGGGCGCGGCGCCTGGTCGGGGCGGGCGCGGCGGTGCTCGCCGTGGCCGGTCTCGTCGGGGCGGGTGCGGCGGCCGGGGAGCTGGGCGCGGCGGTGAGCGGCCTGGTGCTGCTGACCGTGCCGGCGGGGGCGGCGGCGGCCGGGGCACGGCTGCGGCGCCATCCGGTGGCCGTGGCGGTGGAGGCGACGGGTGCCGCGGTGGGGCTGTGCGGTCTCGGGCTCGGCGTGGCCGCGGGGCGGCCCGCGCTGCTCGCACTGGGGCTCGGCCTGGCCGGCGTGATCGCGTCGGCGACGGCGCTGCGGGCCGAGCGGCGCATGGTGGCCGGGGCGGCGGCGGTGGTGCTGTTCGTGCTCGCCGCGTGGGTGCGCCTGGCGGTCTGGGGCGTGGTGGCGCCGGAGGCGTACGCGCTGCCGGTGTCCGTGCCGGCCCTGGCCGTGGGCGCGCTGCGGCGCCGTCGCGATCCGGAGGCCTCGTCCTGGACGGCGTACGGGCCGGGCCTGGCGGTCACGCTGGTGCCGAGCCTGTTCGCGGCCTGGACGGACGCGCACTGGGTGCGCCCGCTGCTGCTCGGGCTGGCGGCGCTCGCGGTGACGCTGCTCGGTGCCCGGTTCCGGCTGCAGGCGCTGTTGGTGCTCGGCGGGGCGGTGCTGGTCCTGGACGGGCTGCACGAGCTGGCGCCGTACGTGGTGCAGGTGGTGGGCGCGCTGCCGCGCTGGCTGCCGCCGGCCCTGGCCGGGCTGCTGCTGCTCGCGGTGGGGGCGACGTACGAGCAGCGGCTGCGCGACGCCCGCCGGCTGCGGGAACGGCTGGGGAAGATGCGCTGACCGCGGGCGGGGTCGCGGCCTCGGCCGCGGCCCGGCTGCGGGAACGCCGAAGGCCCGGAGACTTGATCGTCTCCGGGCCTTCGGTCCGGGTGGTGGGCGATACTGGGTTCGAACCAGTGACCTCTTCGGTGTGAACGAAGCGCTCTCCCACTGAGCTAATCGCCCGGGCGCACCGCAAACATTACCGCATGTCAGCGGGGCTCCCGAACCACCTCGTGGTCACTCGTCGATCTTCCACGGCATGACGAAGCCGAACTTCCAGAGGTAGACGCCCACGAGCACGGCCACGATCACCAGGCCGATGCTGGTGAGGATGATGTTCCGGCGCCGGACCCTGGGGTCGAGGGCGCGCTGGGCGGCCTCGGTGACCTTGCGCTTGGTCCAGCGGAGCACCAGCTGGGCCCAGACGAACTCGGTCGCCCAGATCGCCATGCCGGCGAAGATCACCAGCCAGCCGGGGCCGGGCAGGGGCAGCATCACGATGCCGGCGCCGACCACGGCGAGTCCGACGACGAAGACGCCGACCTGCCAGCTCATGTGCAGGGTCCGGCGCGCCTTGATGAACTCGGGGGCCCGGGACCCCAGCGGTGCCTCCCCGGTCGGCTCCGGCTTCTCCGGGCCGGCCGCCGCGCCCTCCGCGGGCTCCCCCGCCCGCTCGTCACTGTCCGCATTCATGAGTCCCAACCTACCGGAACGCCCTATCGATCGCGGCCTCCCGAAATGGCGGTATTACCCAAAGTTACACACCGCCAAACGAGCTACCTGAACGATCACAAAACAGACAGAGGGGTTTACAACGGCACCGTAGGTGGCATGTCGATTTCGCCGACGTGCGAATCCCCGAGCGCACACTGAGCGAAAGGCCCTG
Organism: Streptomyces sp. NPDC003943; assembly: GCF_053605265.1. Taxonomy (NCBI): domain Bacteria; kingdom Bacillati; phylum Actinomycetota; class Actinomycetes; order Kitasatosporales; family Streptomycetaceae; genus Streptomyces; species Streptomyces sp. NPDC003943. The sequence goes on from NZ_JBSGIW010000068.1 coordinate 45,090, forward strand.
GCGCTTATGAACACCACGGTCAGCTGCGAGCTGCACCTGCGCCTCGTTGTGTCGAGCGAGTCCTCACTGCCTGTACCCGCGGGCCTGCGGTATGACACGGCCGATCCGTATGCCGTGCACGCCACCTTCCACACCGGAGCCGAGGAGACGGTCGAGTGGGTCTTCGCCCGCGACCTTCTCGCCGAGGGGCTGCACCGGCCCACCGGCACGGGCGACGTCCGGGTCTGGCCGTCCCGTAGCCACGGCCAGGGAGTCGTCTGCATCGCGTTGAGTTCCCCCGAGGGCGAAGCCCTGCTCGAGGCCCCGGCGAGGGCCCTGGAGTCGTTCCTGAAGCGGACCGACGCCGCGGTGCCACCGGGCACCGAGCACCGGCACTTCGACCTCGACACGGAGCTCTCCCACATCCTGGCCGACAGCTGAGCCAGCCCGAGAGCCGCACGGCGCCGTCCGACTCGGGGAGACGGCGCCGCGCGGGCAGTCGCTTACGCCTTCCCATCGGCGCCCTCCGCCCCCCCCGCCGCGCCGGGGGGGGGGGGCGGGGCCGCGTGGGGGGGGGGGGGGGTTGAGCGCCAATAAGCGGGCGGCCGCCCCCCCCCCGCCCCGGG